>JAYTOD010000092.1:0-10231 GCA_043747995.1 Arenimonas sp. | reverse complement strand
CCCTTACGCGCATCTTTGGAAGTTTTTCAAGCAGCTGGCTTTGTTAACCTGCGTACGAAATCGATACAACTCACCGCCTATCTTGAAGCTTTGATTGAGCAGGAGCTAAGTTCGGTCGTTCGTAGTCTCACTCCTAAAGCAGCTGAACAGCGTGGTTGTCAGCTGTCTTTGCAAGTATTAGCCGGTCGTGAACAGGGCCGACATCTATTCGAGTATCTGATGATCAACCACATCATCGGCGATTGGCGCGAACCGGATGTTATCCGCTTATCACCCACTCCGCTTTATAACCGCTTCAGTGATTGCTACCAAGTAGTTCAGTGTATAAAGCAATGGGCAAAAATACCATGAAACAGCAAAACATTCACATCATTGGCGCAGGTTTAGCCGGGGCGTTGCTAGCCATTTTATTAGTGCAAAAAGGTCATCGCGTGAAAGTGTTTGAAAAACGTGCAGATCCTAGAAAAACTGGTATGGAAGGCGGACGCTCAATCAACTTAGCGTTAGCCTATCGTGGCTTATATGCTTTGCAGCAAGCTGGGTTGGATGATGAAATCATGCCGCAGGTGGTAATGATGCGCGGCAGAATGGTGCACGATATGGACGGCAATAATCACTTCCTACGCTATGGTAAAGACGATTCCGAAGTGATTTGGTCGGTGCATCGCGGCCGCTTAAATCTGGCGCTAATTGAATCAGCTGAACAACAAGGCGTGCACATTGAATTCGGTGCGAAAATAGAACAGCTTGACGTTGCCAACAAGACCTTTCATTACAGCCAACTGGGTTTGTCGCATGCTGAGTCCTATGAGCAATTGCTTGGTACCGATGGCGCTGGATCTTCGGTGCGCTATGCTTTGGTACAACAAGACCTAATTTTAGAAAAAATTGAATCTTTAGGGCATAATTACCGCGAATTAGAAATTGCGCCTAGCTTAGATGGCGACTTTAAAATGGATGCCAATGCTTTACATATTTGGCCTCGTGGTCGATTTATGTGTATTGCATTGCCGAACACCGAAAAAAGTTTTACGGTAACTTTATTTCTGCCAGCGCAAGGCGAAACAAGTTTTGCAAACATCCAATCAGTAGCTTCAGCAAGAGCATTCTTCGAGCAGTATTTTCCTGACGCACTGAACATAGTGGAAGATTTCGATAATGATTGGAGCAATAATCCAGAAAGTTCACTAGCAACTTTATATCTCAATACCTGGCATTTCCAAGACAGCATCGTTTTACTTGGCGATGCGGCACATGCGATGGTGCCATTCCATGGCCAAGGTATGAATTGCGCGTTCGAAGATTGCTTAGCACTGGTTGAAGCGCTCGATCAACACGAAAACTGGGCTGATGTAATCACTGCATTTGAATCACAACGCATGGAAAATGCCGCCGCTATTCAAGCCATGGCGTTAGAAAATTATGTGGAAATGCGCGATAAGGTCGATGATGCGCAGTTTTTATTGCAACGAACACTCGAGCTAAAACTTGCTGAGCTACACCCAGAACGCTTTATACCACGCTATTCAATGGTGAGTTTTCAGCGTGTTGGCTATGCAACTGCATTTGCCCGCGGCAAAATTCAGCGTCAGATTCTACTGACACTTACTGAAGGAAAATCCGATATTCACAACATTAATTTTGCCTTAGCATCAGAGCTTATCCAGCAAAAACTTGAGCCCCTGCATGCCTAACACGTTTCTTTGGTACGATTTAGAAACCTTCGGGCGTGATTGCCGAAGCACGCGTATTTCGCAATTTGCCGGCATTCGTACCGACGAGAACCTAAACCCAATCGACGCACCACTTTCGCTTTTTTGCCAGCCGGCTGATGATTTCCTGCCAGAACCAGAAGCTGCGTTAATCACTGGCATCACACCGCAATACGCTAAACAGAAGGGCTTATGCGAAGCCGATTTTATGGCGCTATTACATGAGCAATTCAGCCAAGCCAACACCTGTGCGCTGGGCTACAATTCAATCCGATTCGACGATGAATTTATCCGCTTTGGCTTATATCGTAATTTTTATGATGCTTACGAGCGCGAATACGCGGGTGGCAATTCACGCTGGGATTTACTCGATGTGATGCGCATGATGTACGCACTAAAACCAGACAGTATGCAATGGCCACAACGTGAAGACGGCATGCCAAGTTTTAAGCTCGAACATTTAGCGAAAGCCAATAATGCATTTGAAGGCAATGCCCATGAAGCGCTGTCGGATGTACGAAGTTTAATTAATTTAGCGTGCCTTGTTAAAGCTGATGCGCCATCGCTTTGGCAGCATTGTTTGGATTTACGCGATAAAAACGTGGTGGCTGGCAAACTAGCTGTGCATAAAAACCAGCGTATCTTGCATGTTTCTGGGCAATTTTCGGCCACACACGCATGCACAGGATTAATGTTGCCACTGATGCCGCACCCACTGATTAAAACCCGCACTATTGCCGTTGAACTCCGGCCAGAAGCATTAAAGTTGATCGATTACAACGTGGAGCAAATTGAGCAAAATATCTTCACTAAATTTAGTCAAATGCCAGAAGGCGAAACACGCATAGGCCTAAAAGAAATCCACCACAACCGCTGCCCAATTGTATTTAGCCCGGATGATGCAATATCTCTGGGTTTAAAACTGGATTTTGAGCGCTTGAACATTAACTTACAACAAGCCAAAGATATACATGCGCAACTCAGTGCCGCGTCTGAGACTATCATGCACAAGCTCGCTAAGGTGTTCGCTAAACAACGCGAATTCGACAACAGCGACCCAGATGGCGCCCTGTATTCAGGTTTTTTTGATAAAGCCGATAAATCAAAATTCAGCAAAGCGCGCAGCAGCAAAGGTCATGCTGAGCTGGTGTTTAACGATGCTCGCCTAAGCGAACTATATTTCCGCTACAAAGCTCGCAACTGGCCAGAAAGCTTGAATGCAGATGAACAAAGCTTATGGCAAAAACATAAAAATCAGCGCTTAAGCACAGATTCAATTAAGGCCTATCTTGCACAATGCGAGGCATTGAAGAGCGAAAATCCAGAACATACCGAGGTATTGCAGGCGTTACAGGATTGGGCAACACGCATATCATCAACATGTTTATAATTATCAATACGCACACCGCTGGGTGCGCCTAGGCGCACCGTGTATTTACCATGGCACATATGCACATATCTAAAAGCCAGCATTTTAGCCTACTTATCTGCCTGTCAGGCATATTCTGTGTGACCGAAGCATGTGCGGCAACAGCAAACGACAACAGCAAAGTAACGGTGTTTCGTTGTGTCGATAGCAAAGGCAAAGTGAGCTTGCAGGATGTGCCGTGTGCAAGTTCAAGCAAGCAAGAAACTAAGCTAATGCAAAAACCTAAGGATGCACCGATTAGTAAAGTGCTTAGCCCGCACCCTAATGCAGTCGTGAATAATGCCTCGCCTGCCATACAAGTTGTGGCACCACCTATAGCGCCACCTAAGTTGTATCGATGCACCGATTTTGATGGCAAGGTGCGCGATGCCGAATATTACGACCCAAAACCTCGCTGTGTGCCACTTTGGGTGTTGGGCTATCAAACAAGTAGTGATTCCTGCCGTTGGGTTGAAGATTCGTGTGTGCGTTATGAAGGCAAAGCACTTTGCGATCGTTGGGAAGAAAAAGCAAAACAAGCTGAACTGGATGTCAGTCATTCATCTAGCAGCAACGCACCATTTTTAAAATCCGAACAGGCGCGTTTCTCGCAGATTGTACGAACCAGCTGCCGTTGGTAGGGGAACGGCATGGCGTGACCGTATTTAATGTTTAATCATAATATGCCGGATTGAGGTGTAATCCTCTAATCCGTACATCGACATATCTTTACCATAGCCCGATTTCTTTGAGCCGCCGTGTGGCATTTCGCTACACAGCATAAAGTGCGTATTGACCCAAGTGCAACCGTATTGCAGCTCAGAGCTTACTCGCATGGCTTTGCTAATGTCAGAAGTCCATACCGATGAAGCTAAACCGTAATCGCTGTCGTTAGCGAATTGAATGGCTTGATCAACATCGGAAAAGCGCGATACTGATACCACTGGCCCAAACACTTCCTTCTGCACAATTTCATCGGCTTGCATGGCGCCAGCAATTACAGTTGGCTGATAGAAATAGCCTGCACCCTCGCCTGCTATGCCTCCTGTGGTTATTTCTAAATGTTTTTCAGCTCGGCATCGATTAACAAAATCCAACACACGTTGTTGATGTGCTTGGCTAACTAACGGACCCATTTCAACGCCATCCTCGTCTTGTGTGCCAATTTTAATACTCGACACGGCTGAACTTAAATCGGCAACAAAGTTTTCGTAGGCATTGTCTTGCACATAAATTCGGCAAGCTGCAGTGCAATCTTGCCCAGCGTTGTAGTAGCCGAACGTGCGAATGCCTTCTACTGCACTTTGAATATCGGCATCATCAAAAATAATGACCGGCGCTTTTCCGCCCAATTCCAAATGCGTGCGCTTCAGTGTGCGCGCTGCCACTTCCAGCATTTTCATACCCGTCGCTATCGAACCCGTCAGCGAAATCATCCGCACTTCCGGCGCATTCACCAAAGGCTCGCCCACTGTTTGGCCGCGGCCAAACACGATATTAATCACACCTGCAGGAACAATATCGGCAATCAATTCAAAAAAACGCAATGCGCTAAGCGGCGTAATTTCAGAAGGTTTCAACACCAAACAATTGCCCGCCGCCAACGCTGGCGCCATTTTCCAAGCGGCCATCATTAACGGATAATTCCACGGCGCAATAGAGGCAATAACGCCGATTGGATCGCGGCGAATCATCGAGGTGTGACCAGGCAGATATTCGGCTGCCGCTGAGCCATTCAAACAACGCGCCGCACCGGCGAAGAAACGGAACACATCGGCAATGGCTGGTATTTCATCATTGAGTGCCGCGCTGAATGGCTTACCGCAGTTCATCGACTCCAAACGCGCCAGCTGTTCAGCGTGTTGTTCAACGCAATCAGCAATTTGTAAAAGCACAGTGGCGCGGTCTTTCGGCGTTTGTTTGGCCCAAGAAGCCAATGCTTTATCAGCAGCTTTTACAGCTTTAAGTACTTGCTCAGCGCTGGCTTCAGGAATTTGCACCAAGACCTCGCCTGTTGCAGGGTTAAATACTGAAAACTGTTCGCCCTGCCCGGCTTCTAATTGACCATTAATAAGCATTTGCGTTTGCATGACATATCTCCTGTTTACTTACCCACTCCCGCCACGGAGTCGGTATCTTTGGTTAAATAATACGCGCCTAAAATTGGCAGCATGGTAATTAGCATAACCATCAATGCCACCACATTGGTAATCGGCGTGTCGCGTGGTTTTGATAATTGATTGAGCAACCAGATGGGTAAGGTGCGTTCACTGCCTGCGGTGAAGGTGGTCACAATAATTTCATCAAAGCTGAGCGCGAAGGCCAACATGCCACCCGCCAATAAGGCGGTAGCAATATTCGGCAAAATCACATAACGAAAGGTCTGGAAACCATCAGCGCCTAAATCCAATGAGGCTTCTAGCATTGAGCTTGAGGTGCGCCGAAAACGTGCGATCACATTGTTATAAACCACCACAATACAAAACGTAGCATGACCAGTCACAATGGTCAGCACCCCCGATTCTATACCCGCTAATTTATACGCCGACAACAAGGCAATGCCTGTAACGATACCAGGCAAAGCTATTGGCAAGATAAATAATAAGGTGATGGTTTCCTTGCCAAAAAAACTGGCACGGTATAAAGCCGCCGATGCCATAGTGCCGAGCAGCATTGCCAACACGGTAGCTTGCGCGGCAATTTTAGTGGAAAGCCAAGCCGCAGCACGCACATCTTCACGCGCGAATGTTTTCGCAAACCACTCAAAAGTAAAGCCTTGCAAGGGAAAGCTAAACGAACTGGTTTCGGTATTGAAGGCATACATGGCAATCACCAGTATCGGGAAATGCATAAATGCCAAACCGAGCCAGGCACCGGTTTTAAGCAGCCAAGGCGTTTGTGTATTAGAGCGCATTGAATGCACCCAAGCGCTTTGCTAGCATCAAGTAAATGGCAATCAACACAATGGGTACCACCGTAAATGCTGCTGCTAATGGAATATTGCCAGCTGCACCTTGTTGCACATACACAAAATTTCCGATAAATAACCCAGCTGGGCCAATCAAAGTAGGAATAATGTAATCGCCGAGAGTTAGCGAAAAAGTGAAAATGGAACCGGCTACAATACCCGGAAATGCTAAGGGCAACAACACATAACGGAAACTTTTCGTGGCATTGGCACCTAAATCCATCGAAGCTTGCATCAAATTTTGCGGCACGCGTTCAATGGCGGCTTGAATTGGCAAAATCATAAATGGCAACCAGATGTAAGTGAATACCAAAAAGCGCCCGAAATGCGATGTCGATAAGGTTGAGCCACCCACATACGGCAATTGCAAAAAGCTTTCTAACACGCCTACCAAACTCAGTTTATTGAGCACCCAATACACAATACCGCCCTTCGCCAAAATCACTGTCCAGCTGTAAGCTTTAACAATGTAGCTGGCCCACATTGGCAACATCACGCCAATATAAAAAAAACCTTTCTCGGCTTTGCCCGCATACACAGCCATGTAATAGGCAATCGGAAATGCTATTAAAGCCGATGCAAGAGTTACCGCGCACGCCATTGCTAGCGTGCGCAAGATAATATCAAAATTGGCCTGAGCAAAAATTTTTAGATAATTGTCGAACGTTAACTTCGGCAATACCGTCATCGAGAAGTCGTCGAAACTGTAAAAACCCTGCCATAGTAGCGCTAATAAAGAGCCGAGGTAAATTACCACAAACCATAGCAATGGCGGCCCTAATAATACCGCCAAGAGTACTTTACTATGCCGAAATAAGAAGTTCGATACACCTCTAAGTGGGGTTTGTAGATACAGTGCGTTCGGGCTCATCACTTAATCACGCAACGGCACAATGGCTGTTTTTGGCCATGATAGTGCAATGCTCTGGCCCACGCTCGGCATGCCTTGCGTCTGTAGAATACTGTTGGACAGCACGGCAGAGAGTTCTAAGCCATCAGACGTAATAATTTCTACACGGCTGCTGGCGCCGTGGTACTGCACATCTCGAACTGCGCCGCTGATTGAAACACAATCCGACAGATTTTGGTTTATCGCTATATTTTCAGGACGCACTGAGAACGCGTGTTTTTCGCCGAGTAAGCGCAAGCCGATATCGGCATTGAATATATTGGATGAGCCGACAAAATTTGCCACAAACACCGTTACTGGCTTGTTGTATAAACTCGCTGGGCTGCCCACTTGTTCAATCTTGCCTTTGTTAAATACAGCCACCCGATCAGACATCGACAATGCTTCACCCTGATCATGAGTGACAAACACAAAGGTAATGCCCAATTGTTTTTGCAGGGTTTTTAATTCTGCCTGCATTTGTTCGCGCAGCTTTAAATCTAAGGCACCTAATGGTTCATCAAGCAATAATACTTTCGGCCGATTAACAATGGCGCGCGCTAAGGCAATGCGCTGCCGTTGGCCACCAGATAATTGAGAGGGTTTGCGTTGGCTCATTTCGGCTAAAGCAACCGAAGCCAAGGCCTCTTGAGCGCGGCTACGACGCTCCGATTTGCCAACACCTTTCACCATCAAGCCATATTCAATATTTTCCAGCACATTCATATGCGGAAATAAGGCGTAATCCTGAAACACGGTATTCACATCACGAAGATATGGCGGTAAACCTGACGCCAGCGCACCATGAATCTTTATTGCACCGCTGCTGGGTTGTTCAAAACCAGCAATTAAACGCAAGCAAGTAGTTTTACCGGAACCTGATGGACCCAGTAAGGAAAAAAATTCTCCGTCAGCAATCGACAAGGAAACATTGTCAACTGCGCGCACTGCGCCATACAAACGCGAAACATGGTCAAATTCAACGGCAAGTGTCATGGTTGTAGCTTAATTCCAGTTAGAAAAAACGAGGGGATCGCTCCCCTCGTTGAACAAAACACTTTATTAGCTACCCATAATCGCGATGTAATCTTGCGTCCAGCGGCTATAGGGTACGCAGCCAGCGGCATCGGAACATTTTGCTTCCGGCGTGCGCCAGAAATGGATTTTATCGAAATTATCCATGCCATTAATTTTGCATCCTTCCGCGCCAAGCAATGCATTGTCTTTACAGGCAGTTGGCACCGCAGGCAGTGAACCAAACCAGGACGCCACATCACCTTGCACTTTCGGGCTAACCGACCATTCCATCCACGCATAGGCGCAATTCGGATGCTTGGCTTCGCTGTGTAACATGGTGGTATCGGCCCATCCGGTGGCACCTTCTGCTGGAATAACCGAAGCAATTGGTTGTTTTTCCAGTTGCAAAGCATTGACCTGATATGGCCATGAACCAGAAGCAACAACACCTTCGTTTTTGAAGTCACTCATTTGCACGGTGGCATCATGCCAATAACGATGCACTAAGGCTTTTTGAGCCTTCAATAAACCAATGGCTGCTGCATATTGTTTTTCATTTAAGGCATATGGATCAGTAATACCAAGTTCAGGCTGTTTGGTTTTTAAATACAAGGCCGCATCAGCAATGTAGATTGGGCCATCAAACGCTTGCACACGGCCTTTATTAGATTTACCATCCGAGAGTTTTTGTTCTTCGAACACCACCGACCAACTAGTTGGTGCAGTTTTAAAGGTATTGGTGTTGTACATCAAGACGTTCGGGCCCCACTGGTATGGCACGCCATAATGTTTGCCATCCACACTATGCCAGGCGGCATCTTGCAAGCGCGCATCTACCGAGCCATAGGAAGGAATGCGAGTGATATCGATTGCTTGCACTTTGCCACCAGCAATCAAACGCAAAGACGCATCACCAGACGCAGTTACTAAATCATAGCCACCTTGATTCATTAAAGCCACCATTTCATCGGAGTTACCCGCCGTTTTCACACTCACTTTACAGCCGGTGTCTTTTTCAAAGCCAGTAACCCAATCATAATTTTTATCGCTTTCACCACGCTCAATGTAGCCCGGCCACGCCACAATCGAAAGAGCACCTTCCAGAGCTGTTGAAACAGGTGCAACAGCAGGTGTAGCTTCTTCTTTCTTGCCACAAGCCGTTAAGGCTAGTGCAACACTTAATGTCAGCAATGCAGGTTTCAGTATTTTTGTCATGATCAATCCCTCTTGAATGTTGTATTTATGTGTTTGCTTGCATGATTAACCTTAGCTAGCTTTCACTATCGAAGCTATGCGTTAATAATATTAACCGTTTTATGGGATTGTTGCTAAATAATTTACATTCGATGGAACTAGTTAATATCCTTAAGATTTAACACTTAACTCTCATTCGAAACGCCATGTGGCACATGCCCCGCCGCTACATGCTGACGGGCATTGTCGATGTTGTGCGTAGAGTCATCGAAAAACAAATCTGCGCCAAACGCCTGCAGAAATGGGCCTTTATTGCGACCGCCTAAAAATAAGGATTCATCCAAACGTACACCCCATTCGCGTAGCGTTAGTATCACGCGCTTGTGCGCTGGCGCAGAGCGGGCTGTTACCAAGGCCGTGCGGATCGGGCTATGCATAGCCGGAAAACTTTCTTGTAAATCGTGCAAGGCTGATAAAAAGCCTTTGAATGGCCCGCCATTTAAAGGTTTATATGCGTGCTTTACTTCATTGGCATGAAATGCCGCCAACCCACCCACTTGCGATACGCGCTCGGACTCATCACCGAAAATTACCGCATCGCCATCAAAGGCAATACGTAATTCAGTATGCATTTGTACTGAAGCAAGTGCTGGCAAAATAGTTGCAGCCGCCACACCATGCTCAAGTGCCGCGCGCACTGAATCGGGGTTTGCCGATAAGAACAAATGCGCACCGAATGGATTGATGTATGGATACACTTCGGCGCCACTGGTGAATACCGCACGGGTGATTTTTAGCCCAAAATGCTCAATAGAATTAAAAATGCGCAAGCCGGTATCTGAGGAATTACGCGATAACAAAATCACTTCAACGCGTGGCGTGTTGGCATCAGCACCTTCATTCAATGCTAATAATTTTTTTACCAAGGGAAATGCGATACCGGGCTGTAATAATTCGTTTTCGCGTTCGCGCTGATACTGCGCGTAGGCATCTATGCCCTGTTGTTCAAATAGCTGATGGCCGTCTTCCAGATGAAACAAGGC
>JAYTOD010000091.1:0-2480 GCA_043747995.1 Arenimonas sp. | reverse complement strand
GCATTCGGTTTGCGTGCGCCGCCATACCAACTCTCCGGACCAACCCACACATACACGGCATCACTCGATACATAAAACACCCGGCTGCTAGGGCCAAGCACGGCATTGGCTTTGCAATCCAAATCGGACTGCTCGGAAATGGTGCAAGTGGTTACCGAATGCAATGTTAGATCATAGCTGCTGGTGATTTGTCCTGATTGATAAATACGCTCGGCAGGCAAGATGCGTTTGAAAGCGCCCGGTGTTTTCTGCCAAGCACGCACAGCAGGCAGGCTGTCGTTGCTGTTGCCATACAAATTTAGTGACATTGGCGAATAGAAAATAAGCTGATTGCCAATTAAGCGACTAGCAAAATTTCGCGCCGAATAATAGTCATTGCTGCGAAGATGGTAAGTATTGCGATAGCTAAGCTGGCCGGTTTCGCTAACCCGAAACAAACCGACTTCTGTGCCGCCGCGTGCGTAGCTATAACCCACCACAATAACTGTGCGACCACTGATTAACATTTCATCATACCAAGCACCATCCGGCGAAATGTCAGGGCCGAAGGCGTTGATGGTTGAAACGGCTTGCAATTGGCTAGCATTAGCTTTAATAGTGAACAAGCGCCCGCGACGCAGCACAATTAAATACTCGCCCAACTTCTTAACAATGCCGCCCTCATCCACACCTTGCGTTTGCACATTGGTGATGGCATCGGATTCTTTACTGGCATTACTATCGGCAATTTTTGAGCCAGTGACCTCCACTTTTTGCAGCGACGCGGGCGCTGGTGGTGCAGACATAGGCACTGCTGCATCGGTTGCCGTAGTAGAACTTTTCTTGGCGTAGGCTTGTTGTTGCTTAGCCTCTTGTTGCTTGAGTTTTTTTAAGTAGTCTTGAAACGCTCGCTCGCTTTGAAACGCTGAAAGATGCTGGCTTGTAGTGGCAGGCACAGTGCTGGCTGCAAAAGCAGAAAAGCTGGAGGTGACGATAAGTAAGGCGAGAACTAGGCGAGCTGCTGGCATACAATTTCTCACAAGTGGTGTCATTGCATCTTAGGCAGTGCCCGGCAAACAAAGCAAAGGGGTATTTGAATCGCGGTTAACTGGCGTTTAGAATTGTCCAATAAGAAACCCTGCCGAAGCAGGGTTTCACTAATCATTCAACGTACTTAATGTTTAGCGGATAATGTCGCCATCAGTCTGTCCGTGTAGGCAATGCCGATTGCCGACAGAATAAACACGCAGTGGATGATGGTCTGCCACATCACACCGGCTTCGGTGTATGTTGATGTGCTACTGCCTAAGCCGCCAATAGCGATAAATGTTTTCAACAAATGGATGGAGCTAATGCCGATAATCGCCATGGCCAGCTTCACTTTCAGCACGCTGGCATTCACGTGGCTAAGCCATTCGGGTTGATCAGGATGGCCTTTCAAGTTCAAACGCGATACGAAGGTTTCATAGCCGCCAACAATAACCATAATCAACAGATTGGAGATCATCACCACGTCAATCAGGCCAAGCACCAGTAGCATAATGTCTTGTTCGCTAAGGCTGGTGGCGCCTGCGACTAAAAGATAAAGTTCTTTGCCGAATAGCACTACGTAAACGCATTGCGCGATAATCAGACCAAGATACAGAGGAACTTGCAACCAGCGCGAGCTGAAGATTAAGGATTGAAGCACGTTGAGCTTAGGCGTGTTTTGATTCATCATAGATTTATCCACGTTTCATGGCACCAAAAAATTCATCATTTGATTTGGTAGTTTTCATCTTATCGAGCATAAATTCGGTGGCGGCTAATTCATCCATCGGGTGCAGCAATTTACGCAAGATCCAAATTTTTTGCAGCATGTCTGGATCAATCAGCAAGTCTTCGCGGCGCGTGCCGGAGCGGTTGATGTTAATCGCCGGGAAAATGCGTTTTTCAGCAATACGACGATCCAAATGTACTTCCGAGTTGCCGGTGCCCTTGAATTCTTCGTAAATCACTTCGTCCATTTTCGAGCCGGTATCAACTAAAGCGGTGGCAATAATAGTTAGCGAACCGCCTTCTTCAACATTACGCGCCGCACCGAAAAAGCGTTTCGGGCGATGCAAAGCGTTAGCGTCCACGCCGCCGGATAATACTTTGCCGGAGCTTGGCACCACCATGTTGTAGGCGCGGGCTAAACGGGTGATGGAGTCGAGCATAATCACCACATCGCGCTTGTGTTCTACCAAACGCTTGGCGCGTTCAATTACCATTTCGGCCACTTGCACGTGACGCGCGGCCGGTTCATCGAAGGTCGAGGAAATCACTTCGGCGCGTACGGTGCGCTGCATTTCAGTCACTTCTTCTGGGCGCTCATCAATCAGCAACACAATAACGTGGGTGTCGGGGTGATTATGAATAATGGCTTGTGCAATGTTCTGCATCATCATGGTTTTACCGGCTTTCGGCGGCGACACAATCAAGGCGCGTTGGCCTTTGCCTTGCGGCGCCATCAAATCCAT
>JAYTOD010000090.1:0-7434 GCA_043747995.1 Arenimonas sp. | reverse complement strand
GGCTTGGTGATACTCAACACGCCTTTCGGACCTTTCACTTGAATCTGGCCGTCAACAACTTTGATTTCAACACCATTTACAATGGCGACTGGCTTTTTGGCAACACGGGACATAGGTCGCTCCTTAAGCCACGAGGCAGATAACTTCGCCACCAACACCCGCACTGCGAGCTTGGCGATCGGTCATCAAACCTTTCGAGGTGGATATAATGGCAACGCCTAAACCGCCCAAAATGCTTGGCAATTCATCTTTACCGCGGTATTGACGCAAGCCTGAACGTGACACGCGCTCTAAGCGCTCAATCACAGGACGACCTTCGTAATATTTCAAAGCAATTTCAAGCTTTGCAGCAGCTTTTTCGCCAATAACACGAAACTCGCCGATGTAGCCTTCAGCTTTAAGTACTTCAGCAATGGCAAGCTTCTTTTTTGAAGCAGGCATTGACACTTGTGGTTTACCAACGGCTAATGCGTTTTTAATACGCACCAACATGTCGGCGATTGGATCAGTCATGCTCATGAAAAATACCCTTCTTTAATAGCATCGATATCTACAATTTCTTTCGAATTGCGATTACCAGCTGGCTTTACGTAACCCAGGAACGTCACCACGCATTGTGGCTTCACGAAGCTTGCTACGACCTAAGCCGAACTTGCTGTAAACACCGCGGGAACGACCAGTCAACTCGCAACGATTGCGAACTCGAGCTGGGGAAGAATCCCGGGGAAGTTTTTGCAATTTAATCACAGCCGCTTCTTTTTCTTCATAGCTAGCCGTTGTGCTAGAGATGATTTTCTTTAACGCAGCACGCTTGCTAGCGTGTTGTAGTACTAATTTTTTCCGCTTAATATCGCGGTTAACCATTGACGTCTTAGCCATGTGTGCCTCGATTAGTTACGGAAAGGAAAACCAAACGCTTCTAACAGCGCTTTGGCTTCTTCATTGGTTTTAGCAGTGGTGGTAACCGCAATGTCCATACCGCGCATCGCATCAACTGCATCAAAATCGATTTCAGGGAAAATAATCTGCTCTTTAATGCCCATATTGAAATTGCCACGGCCATCAAACGAACGGCCATTAACACCACGGAAGTCGCGCACGCGCGGCAGCGAAACATTAATGAAGCGATCCAAGAATTCGAACATTTTAGCACGGCGCAAGGTTACTTTGCAGCCAATTGGCCAACCGTCACGAATCTTGAAACTAGCAACCGATACACGTGCATTGGTTGTAATAGGCTTTTGACCGCAGATTTTAGCCATATCAGCTACTGCATTTTCCAAGATTTTTTTGTTACCAACAGCTTCACCAACACCCATGTTCAAGGTGATTTTGGATAAGCGCGGCACTTCCATGATGTTTTTATAACCGAATTTTTCGACCATAGCTGGAATAACAACATCTTTATACATTTTTTCTAACCGAGTATTGCTCATTTCATCATTCCTTAGGCGTCAATCGCCTCACCGCTTGAGCGGAACACACGCAGTTTGCGTCCATCCTCAAGCACTTTAAAACCAACTTTTTCGCCTTTGCCGGAAACCGGATTCAGCAACATTACGTTGGACACGTGGATTGGAGCCTCACGCTCGATAATACCGCCGGCTTGGCCGGATTGCGGATTAGCTTTGGTGTGACGTTTAATGATGTTGATGTTTTGCACAACGACTTTATCGCCAGCAATGCGAACAACTTCACCTTTCTTACCTTTGTCGGAACCAGCAGTGACAATCACTTGGTCGCCTTTTCGGATACGATTCATAATTCTTCCTTCGCTTACAATACTTCAGGGGCTAGCGAAACAATCTTCATGAACTTCTCAGTACGCAATTCGCGGGTTACTGGCCCGAAAATACGCGTGCCGATTGGCTCTTGTTTGTTGTTTAGCAGCACGGCAGCATTACCATCAAAACGGATCAACGAGCCATCGCCACGGCGCACGCCTGAACGGGTGCGAACCACAACGGCGTCGTAAACTTCGCCTTTTTTGACTTTGCCACGAGGAATTGCAGCTTTAACGGTTACTTTGATGATGTCGCCAATGTGCGCATAACGGCGTTTTGAACCACCGAGCACCTTGATGCACATCATTTCTTTAGCACCGGAATTATCAGCGGCATCGAGATAGCTTTGTACCTGGATCATACTCAGTCTCCTCGATTATTGGGCTGCGCGGGTAAGTATTTCTACTACCTGCCAGTTTTTGGTTTTAGACAATGGGCGGCACTCAGATACACGCACTAAATCACCTTCGTTACAGGTATTTTGTTCATCATGTGCATGTAGCTTGGTTGAACGACGTAAGTATTTGCCATACAAAGCATGCTTAACTTGACGCTCAACGAGAACCGTTACCGTTTTATTCATTTTATTGCTGACAACTCGTCCTTCGACGGTGCGCAGCTGCTTAGTCTTCTCGGTCATAGGTACCCTTTATTACTTGGTGTTAGTCAACAACATGTTGACGCGAGCAATCTCGCGGCGAACACGTTTGATGTCATGGGTTTTGGCTAACTGACCCGTTGCTTTTTGCATGCGCAGCGAAAACTGCTCTTTATGCAAAACCAGCAAATGGGATTTCAAATCAACCGATGATTTTTGACGCAGATCTTTAAGTTCCATTAGCGCACCGTCCGAACCACAAAGGTGGTTTGTACTGAAAGTTTAGCGGCTGCCAAGCGGAATGCTTCGCGTGCCGTAGCTTCTGAGATGCCTTCGATTTCATACAGCATACGGCCTGGCTGAATCGGGGCTACCCAATATTCGACATTACCTTTACCTGCACCCATTCGAACTTCAATTGGCTTTTTGGTAATTGGCTTGTCAGGGAAAACGCGAATCCATAATTTACCACCGCGTTTTACATAACGGCTAACCGTACGACGAGCAGCTTCGATTTGACGCGCAGTAATGGCACCATGTGTTGTTGCTTTCAAGCCGAATTCGCCGAAGCTAACAGAGGATGCATTCCAGCTCAAGCCATCATTTCGGCCTTTAAACTGTTTGCGATATTTAGTACGTTTTGGCTGTAACATTTCAATTACCTCGCTTCGCGTGCAGGACGTGAAGAACGCTGTGGAGCGGCTTCTTCAACTTTTTCCTGACCGACTTGACTGAAGTCGAACACTTCGCCTTTGTAGATCCACACCTTGACACCAATGATGCCGTAGGTTGTGGCAGCTTCAGCGGTACCGTAGTCAATGTCGGCGCGCAAGGTATGCAGAGGCACGCGGCCTTCACGATACCATTCTGAACGGGCTATTTCTGCACCATTCAAACGGCCACCAACATTCACTTTAATACCCAAAGCGCCGAGGCGAATAGCATTACCGACAGCGCGTTTCATGGCGCGACGGAACATAATACGGCGCTCAAGTTGTTGGGCGATTGATTCTGCAACCAATTGCGCATCAAGCTCGGGCTTGCGTATTTCTGCAACGTTAATGTGTGCAGGAACACCCATCAAATCGGAGACTTCTTTTTTCAATTTTTCGATATCTTCACCGCGCTTACCAATGACCACGCCTGGACGGGCGGTATGAATGGTGACGCGAGCCGTTTTAGCTGGACGTTCGATAGTAATTTTCGAAATTCCGGCTTGCGCAAGCTTCTTGCGAAGCATGGCACGGACTTTCAGATCCGCTATGAGAAATTGACCATATTCGCCTTTTTTAGCGAACCATTTGGAATTCCAGTCTTTTGAGATACCTAGACGGAAACCGGTTGGATGAACTTTATGACCCATCGTAACTTTCCTTAAGCTTTTTTGCCGGAACCCACCACCACAGTGATGTGGCTGGTGCGTTTAATGATTTGAGTACCGCGGCCTTTAGCACGGGCCATAAAACGTTTTAATACCGGACCTTCATCAACCATGATGGTGGCGACTTTCAATTCGTCGACATCGGCACCATCGTTATTTTCGGCATTGGCAGTTGCAGACCACAGCACTTTATAAATAATGTGAGCAGCTTTCTTATCACTAAATTTCAATAGGTCTAATGCGCGGGAAACCGGCAAACCACGAACCTGATCAGCAACAAGACGTGCTTTCTGCGGAGAGATGCGCGATGAACGGAGAATAGCTTTTGCATTCATACCATAACTCCTTATTTACCGGACTTTTTGTCGCCGCCGTGACCTTTAAAGGTACGGGTAAGCGCAAATTCGCCAAGTTTGTGACCAACCATGTTTTCATTCACTAGAACAGGAACATGCACTTTGCCGTTATGTACGGCGATAGTGAAGCCCACCATTTCTGGGAGAATCATGGAACGACGCGACCAGGTTTTGATCGGCTTCTTGCTATTACTGCCCGCTGCTTCCACTTTTTTAATTAAGTGGTGATCAACGAATGGGCCTTTCTTTAATGAACGTGCCATTGCCTATCAACCTCTGCGATCGCGCACAATAAACTTCTGAGTGCGTTTGTTCTTACGTGTTTTATAACCTTTAGCCGGTGTACCCCAAGGGGACACTGGATGCGGATTACCCTGACCAGCTTTAGCTTCACCACCACCATGCGGGTGATCGACTGGATTCATAGCCGCGCCGCGAACGGTTGGCTTGATACCGCGCCAGCGTTTAGCGCCCGCTTTACCCAGTTTTTCCAAACTGTGTTCAACGTTGCCAACTTCACCGATGGTTGCATAGCAATCAACTGGCACTTTACGCATTTCGCCGGAGCGTAAGCGCAATGTTGCATAGCCTGCTTCGCGAGTAATTAACTGCGCGCCGGCACCTGCTGCACGAGCCATTTGAGCGCCCTTGCCTGGTTTCATTTCAACACAATGCACAGTCGAACCGATTGGCATATTGCGCAAAGGCAATGCGTTACCTGCTTTAATCGGAGCGTCTTTACCAGCGATCAGTTGATCACCAGCTTGCAGACCTTTCGGAGCAATAATGTAACGACGCTCGCCATCTGCATAGCAAAGCAATGCAATATGCGCGGTGCGATTTGGATCGTATTCAATGCGCTCAACGCGGGCCGGAATGCCCTCTTTGTTACGCTTGAAATCAATCAAACGGTAGGCTTGTTTATGGCCACCACCGATGTGACGTGTTGTGATACGGCCGTGATTATTACGACCACCTGTTTTAGATTTTTTCTCGACTAACGCTTCCAGCGGGCCACCTTTATGGAGACCAGCAGTGGAAACACGAACCATGGCGCGACGGCCAGGTGAAGTCGGTTTAAATGTCATCAATGCCATGGGATATGCCTCAGGCCTTTGCCATTACGTCGATCGATTGGCCTTCGGCCAAGCGAACGTATGCTTTACGCCAGTCGCCACGACGGCCAGCGCGATTTTTGAAAGACTTAACTTTGCCTTTCACATTCAACACATTGACCGATTCGACTTTCACGCTGAACAACGATTCAATTGCTGATTTGACATCGGCTTTGGTCGCAGTCGTCGCTACTTCGAAGACGTACTGGTTATTTTCTTGAATCCGAGCAGTCTTTTCAGACACGCGCGGGGCGCGAATTACATTGAGAAGTTTTGCAGTACTCATGACAACCACTCCTCTATTTTCTTAACTGCATCGGCGGTCATCACAACGTGCTTAGCACCCACTAAAACAGCTGGATCCAAACCTTGCACATCACGAATCTGCACGTATGGAATATTGCGCGCTGCTAAGAATAGGTTTTCAGAACCATTCTCAGTAACAATCAACGGACGACCAACGTTCATTTCGTCCAATTTAGCAATAAGATTTTTGGTTTTAACATCACTAACATCAATGGCATCAACAACAGTTAAGCGTGACTGACGATTTAATTCCGACAGAATAACGCTAATGGCTGCACGATACATTTTTTTGTTGACTTTTTGCTCAAAGCTACGTGGCTTTGCAGCAAAGGTTACACCCCCACCGATAAAGATTGGAGCGCGGTAATCACCGTGACGTGCACCGCCACCTTTTTGTTTCTTGAATTTTTTGGTGGTACCAGAAACTTCAGCGCGTGATAACTGCGCTTTGGTACCTGCACGGCCGCCGTTGCGGAAAGCAACAACTACCTGATGCACCAAATCACGATTAAATTCACGACCAAAGACGCTGTCGGAAACCGACAAAGCCTGACCACTACCTACTACAGAGAGTTCCATCATTTCGCTCCTCAACCCTTCGTGCCTGGGCGGACAATAACATCACCGCCCGGTGCGCCAGGAACGGCGCCGCGAACAGCAATTAAACCGCGCTCGACATCAACCTTAACAATACTAAGGTTCTGCGTGCTTTGGTTTACTGCACCCATGTGACCGGACATTTTTTTGCCCGGGAAAACGCGACCTGGAGTTTGGCGCTGACCAATCGAACCTGGGGAACGATGTGACAACGAGTTACCGTGAGTGGCATCGCCCATTTTGAAGTTGTAGCGCTTGATGGTGCCTTGAAAGCCTTTACCCTTAGTCACACCTTGCACGTCAACAATTTGGCCCACAGTGAAGATGTCAGCTTTAATTTCGCTCCCTACTTCAAAATTACCTAAATCTTTTGCATCAATGCGGAATTCCCACAAACCACGGCCGGATTCTACTTTCGCTTTCGCGTAATGGCCAGTTAATGCTTTATTGACCAAAGCTGCGCGCTTTGCACCAGCAGTCACTTGCACGGCTGAATAGCCATCGGTTTCCACGGTTTTGATTTGGGTAATACGATTTGGGGTGGCTTCAATCAAAGTTACAGGAATAGACATACCATCTTCAGTGAAGATACGTGTCATACCGGCTTTGCGGCCTACTAAACCTAGTTGATATTTAACAGTCATGTCGGCCTCAACTTAACTTGATTTGGACATCAACACCGGCGGCAAGCTCAAGCTTCATGAGCGCGTCAACGGTTTTGTCGTTAGGGTCAACGATATCCAACACACGCTTGTGTGTACGGGTTTCGTATTGGTCACGCGCGTCTTTATCGACGTGTGGCGAGACGAGAATAGTGTAACGTTCGATCTTGGTTGGCAACGGTATTGGACCACGCACTTGGGCGCCTGTCCGTTTTGCTGTTTCGACAATCTCGCTGGCTGAGCGATCAATAAGACGATGATCGTACGCTTTCAGCCGGATTCGGATTTTTTGATCCGCCATAGCGAATTCCTTAAGTTAAAAAGAGCGACAGGGTTAAGAGCACATGGTCTCAACCCCCTAAAAATAACTCAGCAAACCTATCCAGATTCACTGAGCCGCAAATTATAATACGCGCAAGTGCTGTCTGTCAACAGTACAAACACATATCTTTACCCTTCCTGGGCGCGAACACGAGAAACATCCTGTTACTCATTTCGCATTTATTCAGCCAGCATTACTGGCTTGGATTTCTTCGCTTACTTAATAACTTTCGCCACTACGCCGGCGCCGACTGTACGGCCACCCTCGCGGATTGCAAAACGCAAGCCTTCGGTCATCGCGATAGGAGCAATCA
>JAYTOD010000089.1:0-2561 GCA_043747995.1 Arenimonas sp. | reverse complement strand
GCGGCAATCAATTCGGAATGGTCGAAGTCATCAACACTAATGGCATCCCAAGTTAATTCGCGCAGTTCTTCCAGTTGTTTGCTTTCGTCGGCGCTAATCCAACCTTCGCGCACACCTTCAGCCAATTGCTCTGTGAAAGATAAAGCTTCAATATCGGCATTTTTCAAGGCTTTTAGGAATTTGCGTTCCACTGGTTCAGCCAATATTACTTTGATTAATGCGGCATTGATTCGGCCAGCGGGATTATTGGCACACGGGGTTAGGAACACACCTTCACCTAAGCGATCACGTGCATCAGATGGCGACATTAGCATGGCTGCTGCTCGGTGCGCTAAGCGATCAGAAGGCTCTTCGGCACGGCGGCCAAACGGAAATACCAATATCCACAATAGCCACGCAGCTGGACGGATAGGGAAGTTGCGTAATGCACCGGACAACGCACGTTCAATTTTAAATACGCAGTCATTGAATGCGTAAGCCATCAATGGTGCATCAGAGGCCGGGCGGCCTTCGTCTTCAAAACGCTTCAGCATGGCGCTGGCAATATACAGTTGGCTCAGCACATCGCCTAAACGGCCAGACAAACTTTCTTTAAACTTCAACTTGCCACCCAATAACAGCATCGATGTATCAGCGACTAAAGCTAAGTTGGCCGAGTAACGATTCAGTTTTCGGTAGCTACGTTGGGTGATACCGCTAGTCGGTGCTGCGCCAAATCGACTATTGGTAATGCCCATGAACAGCGAACGTACCGCGTTCGAGAACGCGAAACCAATATGGCCAAATAAATTCACATCGAATTCTTTCAAGCGTTGTACTGGATCTTCCAATTGCGCCGCTTGCATTTCTTTCAATACCCACGGATGGCAACGAATTGCGCCTTGTCCAAAAATCATCAGGCTGCGGGTCATGATATTGGCGCCTTCCACGGTGATGGAAATAGGTGCAGCTTGCCAGCCACGGCCTAAATAATTCCGTGGTCCTAAAATCACGCCTTTGCCGCCATGAATATCCATGGCATCTTTGGCGACTTCACGCGCCATTTCAGTGCAATGGTATTTAGCAATAGCTGAAGGAACTGCCGGCACTTCGCCGCGATCAACGGCCGCGGCAGTGGATTGCGATAAAGCACTAGATGCATAGGCATTACCAGCAATACGCGCCAAGGCTTCTTCCACGCCTTCAAAACGCCCGATTGATAAGCCAAATTGTTTGCGAATACGTGCGTACGCACCCGATACCACGGCTGCCAATTTTGCCGCGCCACTTGAGGTAGATGGCAATGTGATTGAGCGTCCAATTGACAAGCATTCAACCAACATACGCCAGCCATGCCCCACAAAATCTTCGCCGCCAATCAATTGGGATAAAGGTAAAAATACATCTTTGCCATAAATTGGGCCGTTTTGGAACACGCAGTTCAGTGGGAAGTGACGACGCCCAATGGACATGCCTTTAATGTTGCGTGGAATGAGCGCCAAGGTGATGCCACGATCTTTTTGATCAGACAACAAACCATCTGGGTCGTATAGACGAAACGCTAAACCAACGATGGTGGCAACTGGTGCTAAGGTGATGTAGCGCTTTTCGAAATTCATCCGCACACCCAGCACGTTTGCGCCTTGCCATTCGCCTTTGCAAACAATGCCGTAATCAGGGATAGAGGTTGCATCAGAACCTGCAGTTGGGCCGGTTAAACCAAAGCAGGGAATTTCACGGCCATCGGCTAAACGTGGCAAGTAGTAATTTTTTTGCTCTTTGGTGCCGTAATGCAGTAGCAGTTCGCCAGGGCCTAACGAGTTAGGCACGCCAACGGTTGAGCTTAGCGTGGCGGATACCGAAGCAAGTTTCATGATGACCCGCGAATGGGCGAAGGCAGAGAAGCCAAGGCCGCCAAATTGTTTCGGAATAATCATGCCAAAGAATCGGTTTACTTTCAGAAATTCCCAAATCTCTGGTGCTAAATCAGCATGCACATGGGTGGTTTCCCAGTCATTGCACATGCTGCAAACCTGCTCAACAGGGCCATCTAGAAATGCTTGTTCTTCAGCACTAAGCGTTGGCTTTGGCTGGCTTAGCAAAATCTGCCAATCGGGCTTACCCGAAAATAACTCGCCTTCAAAGCCTACCGTGCCGGCCTCAAGTGCAATCTTTTCTGTTTCCGAAAGCGGTGGCAGAATTTTTGTGTAGAAGCTAAGCAATGGCGTGGTAATGAAGCGCTGCCGAATTGGAGTGATTAGCAAAGGCAAGACCACAATTGCTAACAAGCCAGCAAGAACATATACCGATAGCAATGAAGCTCCCAGAAGCGCACTTGCCATAAGCACAGAACCAGCTAGCGCGGCAAATACAACCAGTGAGTAACGGTGATAGCTCACGAAGGCAATCACAATGGCAATAGCCAACCAAGGGGCAATAACGCTCATAACACTCTCCAGAAAATTGAACTCATGGTGATGGTTTATTGCACTTCAAATCACCATACGCTATAGTATTGACAGATTTTTGGCATTTGTCAATACGCATGAGTATGGTGTTTTATAGGATGTTGAATGGAACTG
>JAYTOD010000088.1:0-8498 GCA_043747995.1 Arenimonas sp. | reverse complement strand
CAGCACTGCAATGAGCTTGTTTGCCAGTCAGCGCATCATCGATATGCGTTTACCAACCGGAAAGCCGGGCAAAGATGGCAGTCAGGCGCTTATTGACTACTGCAGTAATCCTCCGCCCGACACCGTATTGATGATTAGTACCCAAGAATGGAGCACTAAACATGGTGGCAAATGGTCGGAGGCGGTTGAAGCCTGCGGCCAAATGGTGTTGTCTTGGCAAGTTAAGCCAAATGAAATGGCCAGATGGTTGAATCAACGTTTAACTGCTAAGGGCATATCTGCTTCGCCTGATGCACAGCAGATTTTATTGGCTTGCGTTGAAGGCAATTTAATGGCGGCCAATCAAGAAGTGAATAAGCTCGCTATGCAAGGTGTTGCGGGTTCTATTTCTGCGGCGCAAATGCAAGTTTGGGTAGCTGATAGTAGCCGCTTTGATGTGTTTAAGTTGATTGATGCCTGCTATGGCCAAGATGTGCCACGCATGAGCAAAATACTGCACGGACTTAGATCTGAAGGTGAGCAAGTGCCTGGATTGGTGCCTTTGATTGCCAAAGAGCTGATGAATTTAGCGTATTACGCGCATATTCAAGAGAAATCTCGCCGTGCGCAAGCTCAAATGCAAGCAGATAAGCATTGGCAAAGTAAGCAAGCACAAATGCTACGCGCCATTGATACCGGCAATAGTGCACATTTTGAAAGCCTGAATCAGCAATTGGCGCAGGTTGATAAAATGTCTAAAGGCCGCCTGAGTGGCAATGCCTGGGTGGCTTTGGAGCGCGTGTTAACGCAATGGGCCTTGCCTAAAGCAAAACAGTGCTTACACGTTTGCGCCTGAATATTTATTATGGTGGTACTTTTGACCCTATTCATCTAGGGCATTTAGCCGTGGCAACAGCCGCACAAAAGGCCTTGCATTCCGATGTCGTCTTTTTGCCTAGCGCCGATCCGCCGCATCGCGCGCCCACTTCGGCCAGCGCCGTGCAACGGGCTGAAATGCTTGAGCTAGCTATTGCTGGACATAAGGGGTTTAGTTGCGATCGTCGTGAGTTGCTGCGCGCCGGAAAATCGTACAGTATTGACACCTTACACAGTATCCGGGCTGAGCTAGGCGCTAAGCAGCCAATTGTTTGGTTGATAGGCATGGATGCATTTCTCGGCCTAGACACATGGCACGATTGGCAAGATTTATTCACACTTTGCCATTTCGCTATTGCGCTACGCCCAGAGCAAACTTTGGATTCAATGCGGGTGAGTTTGCTGCAGGCATGTGAATCGCGTTGGCTAGATAAGCCTAGCGCATTGCAGGCAAAACCAGCTGGTTGCTTATATGTTCTGCCTTTGGCCTTGCGCTATGAGTCCTCAACCGCTATTCGCGAAGGCCTAGCGCTAAGCGCTGAGGCGGAAGATTTTTTGCCGAAATCGGTAGCTGATTACATCAAAATCCATCAACTATATGCTTCAAGGGTATAATACCCCTCCAAGCGCAACCCGAGACCTTACTCTTGACCCAAGCTCATATCATTAAAACCCAAATGCCGAATCCATTGCCAGCACCGGAAGACTTGCTCAAGCAAGTGCATTTGGCCTTGGAAGAAATGAAAGCCAAAGACGCTATCGAAATTGATGTGCGCGGCAAAACCAGTATCGCTGACTACATGGTGGTGGCCTCAGGCACATCCAGTCGGCATGTGAAATCCGTGGCCGATGAAGTGGTGCGTTTCGCCAAAAATTGTGGTGTTATGCCGCTTGGCGTTGAAGGCGACAACGAAGCGGAGTGGGTGTTGGTTGATTTAGGCGACGTTATTGTGCACGTGATGTTGCCGCGTATTCGCGAATACTACGCCATCGAACGCTTGTGGACGGTGGGCGATCAGCCACCGGAACAAGACGAACTTAATTAATGCATGAAAGCGCGTTTAATCGCCGTTGGTGAACGCGCGCCAGCCTGGGTTGCTGAAGGTTTTTGCGAATACCAAAAACGACTGTCACATTGGTTACCATTTGAACTTGTAGAAATAACACCGGGCATTCGCGGCAAAGGCCGTGATGCAGCGCGTGCACAGTTCGATGAAGGCCAGCGGGTGTTGGCCGCAATTCCTAAAAACGCCTATGTGGTTTTACTTGAAGGCCGCGGTAAAAATTATTCCTCTGAACAACTGGCCGAACGCTTAGAATTTTGGCGCCAACAAGGTCGAGATATCGCATTTTTAATTGGCGGCCCAGAAGGGCACAGCCCAGAGGTTTTGGCTAAAGCCGATGAGCAATGGTCAATCGGCGCGCTTACATTGCCACATATGTTGGTGCGTTTAATCGTAGCCGAGCAAGTGTATCGGGCCGCTAGTTTACTGGCTAATCATCCATATCATCGGGCATAAGTTATTTGCACGCATCATAAACCAATCTTTGAATTTGACTTATCTCATCAAAAGTAATTTTTAGCCCGCGGGCATTTCGGTAAGCTGTTTCGTTTTCACGTGCAGCATCACATGCCGTTTTCTGTTGGTTCGAATTACTACTAGACCATGTGGTTACTATTTGGGTGTTTGTAGGCTTATAAAGATTACTGCTGGGGTATGAACTTCTATTTGTTGAATCTGGTGTAACAGAGCGCTTCCAAATAGTTTGACTTGCTAGCGGGCATGGCTGCGATTGAATGGATGTGTTGTTGCCAGTTTTGCATTTATACAAGTCATCCGCTTGCGCATATACTGGAAGTAGTGCGATAAAAATTAGCATTATTTTCATAATAAACTTTGACTCTAAATTTAAACATGGTGAGGGCGAATAATCATTCGCCCTTTTATAATAATCACTGCATGATTGGCTTGCTGTTTGCCACGCCGCAGCCGTGGCAAAAATGTGCAAACGCGTTTTTTCGTGTATCACACGATACACAATGATTGAATAATGAAATGCCGCAGTGCGTGCAAAAATTGCGGTTTGGATCTTTCAAATCTACACCGCGTTCGCAGCTTGGGCAAATGCCTTTACTTAAGCGGCTTAATGCCAGCTCATAGCTTAAATCTTTGCGCCGGTCGGCATCTGGCAATTGTTCAACAAGTTTCTGCTTCTCTAAATAGTTGCGCATGTTCTTGATGGCGTAATGCCCAATAATCAAGGTCAGCAAAATGCCCACGCCATAGCGCACATAGCCGCCATAGCTCGGCAAATACGGCACCAGCTCTACAAAGAATGCAAATAACGCGAAAATAATAAAACCCCACACAAATGGCCAATGGCTAGATTGGCGCTTACGCATAAATAGCCAAACCGCTAAGACTAACAATGGTAAGGTCAGCATCAAGCGATACAGAAATATCTTAGTGTCGATGCTGCGCTGTTGGGCATCCATACGTTGCATGGCATCGGTATTTAATTGGCTGGATGTGAAGTTATTTTTATTCAGAGCTTGGCTAATAGCCAAGTTGCTTTGCTCAAGCTGCTCAATTTTCTTTTGGAACTGGCGTTCTTGCTGTTTCAGGTCGTCGAGCTCTTTGGTGCGTGTTAGCAATTCGGTATCTTGGCTAGCAAGCGAAGTAACTTGCCGTGTGGCAAGCCAATTATTAAAGGTTTCTCGTGCCGCCTGGCTACGTTGTGCAGCAGCATTGTATAAAAGTCGCGTTTGATCAATCACATCATTATTGTTTTGTGTTTGATCTTGTAGTTGTTTACTTTCTAAATCCAAAGCGGTTTTCTGAGCGGGATTGCTATAGAACTGCTCAAGCTGTAGAGGTTGTTCAACCTTTGGCAAGTCATCAACAATCTGGCTGCCAATACCAATCAGGAAAGACGCAAACACAATGGCCACAATCCAAAGCGCACGCTGGAACCATTTTTCAGAGAATCGCAGAGCTTTACTCATAGAATGAATCCTTTATTTTTGTTTCAGAATAGGAAGTTTGCTTGCAATACCGTTTGTGCAAAAGCCTTTTATACAAAGCCATTTTTGAATACGCGGTTGCGATTGAGTCAATAAATGAAAGATAACATTTTGTTCTAAGGTGCCGTGCACTGATTCAGCGCCTGGCCCGCGCGCCCAAATACCTACATCATCACCGCCATGGGTTTCAGAGTTACTGGGCACCAATGCTTCCTGCATGAAATTCGGGTGTTCGGTGTCCACATTGGTTAGATCTTGTCTGCCCTTTGCAGGCTCAAAATAGCCACCTGGATTGTGCGGAAAATTCTTTGTGCCTTCAGGCTGCAGACTGCTTTCACCAGAATAGCCCGGGCCATTGGCATACACCAACGTAGTGAAAGGCTTGCCGAGTAAATCTTTCACTAGACCTGGCGCTGAATCTTCAGATGCTTTACCAATGACTTTGCCCAAAATCGGATTGCCACGCTGTGGGTAACCCACAAAACTCATAGTGTGCGAATGATCTGCGGTAACAATGATGAGGGTGTCTTTATCGCTGGTCATGGAATTTGCCGCGGCAATGGCGTCTGAAAACGCAACAGTATCAGTTAAAGCGCGGAAGGCGTTGCCTGCGTGGTGCGCGTGATCAATGCGACCACCTTCAACAACCAGAAAAAAGCCTTTGTCGTTTTTTTGTAATAGGCTAATGGCAGATGTTGTCATTTCAGCCAGGCTTGGCTCATCTTCTTTGTCGGCTATACGGTCATGTTCGTAGCTTAAATGGTCATCGTTAAACAAGCCGACTATGCGCCCTGTTTTAGCCAAATCGAGTTTAGCCAGTTGGCTACCGCTGTATACGAAAGTTGTTAATGGCTGACGTTTCTGCCATTCTGCAATCAAGTTTCGCCCGTCTTTGCGGCTGCCTTTGCTACCCGGAAAACTCGGGTTTGATCCTACCGGTAGGAATTTATTCAAGCCGCCACCCAGCACCACATCTAGGCCATCACCAACCGAATAATCAACTAATTGCTGGGCAATATCTTTGCAACCTTGAGCAATAGCGGTGCTAGGCATATCGGCATCACTTTCCCAATTGCGCTCTGAAGTGTGCGCATAAGTTGCGGCGGGTGTGGCGTGGGTAATGCGCGTGGTAGTTACCACGCCGGTTGACAAACCAGCTAGCTCAGCCAATGTAATAGCGCTAACTAATGGTGTTTTCAGACTGCTTATGCAGTCACCACGTAACGGCGTTTGGTCAACGCTCAAAAAGCCCATACGCGTTTTCGCGCCGGTAATCATAGCGGTCATGGTGCCGGCCGAATCGGGTGTTTGACTATCGGTGTTATAGGTTTTGCTGAACGCCGTATAAGGGAATTTCTCGAAGCTGAGCTGATTTTCTTCGCCAGTTTGCTTGCGAAGTTGCCCTTCATAAATACGCGCAGCTGCCACAGTGGTTAGGCTCATGCCATCGCCAACAAACAAGATAATATTTTTTGCTTTGGATTTATTCGAGCCCAAGGCATGGGCTCGATTTGCACCTTCAGAAAACCAGCGCTGCGCCGATTCAGGCTGTGTTGGGCTTGAGGCCGCAGAAAGTAACAGCAGGCTTGTAAAGCAAAGTACAATGCTAGTAGGCTTTTTCATGGAATATTTTATGTGGATGATTGCCAATATCTTAACCCCTTTTCAGTATCGTGAAACAAACATTAGATGATATATCTGGCCTCGCAATCCCCTCGACGGCAAGAACTATTGCGGCAATTGCTGGTCACATTCGATGTGATAGACGTTAATGTGCATGAGCAGCAACTCAAAGAGGAATTGCCTTGGGATTATGTCAACCGCGTTGCTAGGGAAAAAGCCGGCGCTGGCCTGTTGCAATTAGCTGGTCAGCCAAATGCTGTGGTATTAGGCGCCGATACTGATGTGGTATTGGCGGGTTCAGTTCTGGGCAAGCCTGAAAATGCGTATCAGGCGTTTGCTATGTTGCGAAACTTAGCTGGGCGAAGCCATGAAGTCATTACAGCCGTGTGGTTATTGTCGGCTGGGCAAGAACAGCATTGTGTGGTGAGTAGCACAGTACAATTCGCCGAAATGCACGATGATGAAATACATGCTTACATCGCCACCGGCGAGCCATTTGGTAAAGCGGGTGCTTATGCGGTGCAAGGTTGCGGCGCGGCTTTTATTGTGTCGATTCAAGGCAGTTATTCAGGCATTATGGGTTTGCCACTGCACGAAACCTATCAATTGTTGAAAAAATTTCATGTGCCTTTGTGGCCAAGGTAATGTATGTCGCTGAATGAAGAATTGTTGATAAACGTTACTCCGCGTGAAACCCGCGTAGCGGTAGTTGAAAATGGCTTATTGCAAGAATTACATATTGAACGCAGCTCTAACCGTGGGGTGTTCGGCAATATTTATAAAGGCCGTGTGCAGCGTGTTATGCCGGGTATGCAAGCGGCGTTTGTGGATATTGGTCTTGAGCGCACTGCATTTTTGCATGCTTCTGATATCGACTTGGCAAATGCGCAGCAGTTTGCCTCAGAATCGGTGGAGTCCGAAGCCAGGCCGCAACCTTTAATCACCACGCTGGTGCATGAAGGGCAATCTATTATTGTGCAGGTCATTAAAGATCCTATTGGCAGCAAAGGCGCGCGTTTAACCACTGAAATTTCCATTCCTTCGCGGTATTTGGTGCTGTTGCCCGATTCAAGCATGATAGGCGTTTCCAGCCGTATTGAAAACGAAACAGAACGGCAGCGCTTAAAAGATATGCTGCAGAAACATTCCGAACAATTCGGCGTTGGTTATATTGTGCGCACCAATGCGGAAAGCGTTGACGTGTCGTTCATTGAGCAAGACATTGCCTATCTCAACCGCGCTATTGCCATGTTAAAGCAACGCCAACAAACGGCAAAAAATGGCGATTGTATTTATGAAGATTTACCTTTGCCGATGCGCGCCATACGCGACCTATTGCATACGCAAGTGGCGAATGTGCAGATTGATTCGCGCGAATATTTTGAAAAAATACAAGGATTTGCTCAGCAATTGATTCCCGAATTAGCTGGCCGCATCCAGCATTACGCCGGTTCTCGGCCAATCTTTGATTTGTATAGTGTGGAAGATGAAATTAGCCGAGCCTTGAATAAAGAAGTGCCGTTAAAATCCGGTGGCTATTTGGTGTTTGATCAAACCGAAGCAATGACATCTGTTGATATCAATACCGGCTCGTTTTTAGGCCAGAAAAATTTGGAAGAAACTGCCTACCGAACTAATTTAGAAGCAGCGCAGGCTGTGGCTAGGCAGCTACGCTTGCGCAATCTCGGGGGTATCATCGTCATTGATTTCATTGATATGCATGACGAAGAACACAAGCGCCAAGTCTTGAGGACACTAGAAAAAGGCTTGGCCAATGATCACGTGAAAACCACTGCCTATGATTTTTCGCCACTCGGCTTAGTGGAAATGACCCGCAAGCGCACCATGGAAAGTTTGCAGCGGCAATTGTGCGAACCTTGCCCGAGCTGCAGCGGGCGTGGCTATATCAAAACCACCGAAACTGTTGTTTACGAAATCTTTCGTGAAGTCACCCGCGCTGTCCGGCAATTTGAAGCGAATCGCGTAATGGTGATGGCTTCGCCGAAAGTGGTGGCAAAAATTACCGAGGAAGAATCCACCGCAGTTGCTGAATTGGAAGAGTTTATTGGTAAAGAAATACGTTTCCAGCCCGATGAACAATACGCGCAAGATCAATTCGATGTGGTGTTGTCGTAAATTATGCCTAATTCTTGGCGACGCTCATTACGTATAACCCGCCGAACCTTCGGTTATGGCGCATTGGTGTTGCTAATACTGGCTGCGTTGTTGGTAAGTATTGCTAATTTATTTTTACCATTCATTGAAAATAATCCGCAGCGTGTCAAGCAGTGGCTGTCCGAGCAAGTTGGACAGCCGGTCAACTTTCAAAATAGCCATGCTGAGTGGACGCGTCGAGGTCCAAAAATAAGCTTGCAAGGTTTGATAGTTGGAGAGGGTAATAGCAAGGTGAGTATTGATCGCGCCGAGCTTTTAGTGTCTATCTATTCAGGCATATTGCCTAATCATCCATTAACCGAGCTCAAAGTAAAAGCGCTTTCTCTGCGCTTAGAACAGCAACCTGATGATAGTTGGCAATTGCTAGGTGTTCCTCGGCAAGCGAATTCCAAGGCCGATGCCTTAGATATATTGTCGGGCTTTGGCGAGTTGCAAGTAGAAAATTCAGTTTTGCAAATTAACTCAAAAAATAAAGCACCAATTCGTATGCCGCGAGTAGATATGCGCTTACGTGTACAAGGCGCAAAACTTACGATCGGCTTGCGTGCTATCGCTAAATCTGGTGATTTGCCAGTATTCGTGGTAGCGAATTTAGATAGAGAAACTTACTCAGGAAAGATTTGGCTTGGCGCACCGAAGCTCAATTTGGCGAACTGGATTGATTTAGTGCCTCAATGGAATTTACCGCATCTGCATGCACAAACCCGTGCCGATATTTGGGTTAGTGTCCAAAAACGTAAAATTATGCGCGTTCATACTAAGCTTGATATGCAGCAGGTATCTTTCGAAAAACCGCTTGGGAAAAAACTTTTTTCATTCG
>JAYTOD010000087.1:0-6390 GCA_043747995.1 Arenimonas sp. | reverse complement strand
CTAGCTGAATAACCATGATGAGCCCACAAAATAAAAAAGCCTGAAAACTAAGAAGTTTTGCAGGCTTTTTATTTATATACCAATTATATTGGTGGCTATAGGTGGACTCGAACCACCGACCCCGGCATTATGAGTGCCGTGCTCTAACCGGCTGAGCTACATAGCCAAATCTGTACGGGTGCCTATTTTCGCGGTTTGGCGCTTGAAAGTCAATCCGATATTAGCGCTTGTGCAATACTTTGCGCTGTGGCAGTCTTATAGGCAGTAGATTTTTGGAGTTCCGCCCGTGATAGATCCGGACGGTTATCGCCCGAATGTAGGCATTATCTTAATGCGTTCGGATGGCAGTGTGTTTTGGGCCCGCAGGGTAAGCCGGGATGGTTGGCAATTCCCACAAGGCGGTATGAACACCGATGAAACACCGATTGAGGCCATGTACCGCGAATTGTACGAAGAGACCGGCCTTGAAGCGCATCATGTTGACGTATTAGGCGCAACGCCTGGCTGGCTGCGCTATCGCTTGCCAAAGCGCAGTATCCGCACCAACAGCAAACCCGTGTGCATTGGCCAGAAGCAGGTTTGGTTCCTGCTGAAGCTCAATGCTGATGAATCCCAAGTCTGTTTAGATTTAACCGACACTCCAGAGTTTGATTCTTGGCGTTGGGTCGATTTTTGGTATCCAGGCGATAACGTGGTGCATTTTAAGCGCGAGGTTTATGTTCAGGCGCTGCAATTGCTATCGCCATTTGCACGTATTTTGGCAGGCGACACAAATGTGCCTAAGCAAGCTGGTGATGATTTAATGAAAAGGATGCAGGCCAAGAAAATATGGCAGCAAGACAATCGTAAAAACGGCAAATAGTTAGGCGATTATTTTCGCAAGTGCGGCTTTAACTTTTTCAAACTCTTCAAGCAATATGGCTTTTTCGCGTTGAGGTAAATCGAGATCTCCAGCACGCGCACTTTGTTCGATGACCATAGCAATATTCGATAAAGCAACAGCGCCTAGATTAGCGCTAGATGACTTAAGTGTGTGTGCCGGAGAAATCAATGCCATCACGTCATTGTTTTGCAGCGCAGAGAGTAATTGACTAATCAGCTTCGGGCTATCCTCAAGATAAATTCGAATCAGGCTTTGGTAATCACTGCCCATTAATTCTTGTAAGTCATTAACAATATCGCTATCTAGCGGTGACACATCTTGCACTGCTATTTGTATGGATTGCACATTGCTACTTATTTCACTTCTGCTATTTTTCTTTGTAGTGGGATTTTGTATAATTTCTTTCTTAAGCCACTTCATCATGATTTGTAGCAAGAGCTTTCGATCAACTGGTTTTGATAGGTAATCGTCCATACCAGCATCTAAACATTTTTGCCGGTCTTCGGCCATTGCATTTGCGGTCATCGCAATGATAGGGGTATGTGGTAAGAGTTTTGATTTCTCAATGGCACGCCATGTTTGTGTTGCTTGATAGCCATCGATAACTGGCATTTGACAATCCATCAATACCAAGTCGAATGCTTGTTGTTGTAATAATTCAAGTGCGACTTCGCCATTTTCGGCACATGCAAAATCAAAGCCGGACAGCTGGATGAGCCGCTGAGCAACCAACAGATTGACTGGATTATCTTCTACTAATAAAACCAAACCGCGCGACTTCCCTGCCGCTAACAACATATCAGGCGGCTGAATATTGACGAAAGGCTCTTGGTCCATACGAATTGGTAATTGTATATTTAACGCCGTTACCGAAAGCAGTTTATTAAGTTCATTGAATAATAGCGAGCTGTCTAAATTTCTTGAAATAATCCGGCACCGTGGATTTTTTCCAGCATCAAGTGGCGAAGAATCAGCACTCAACAACATGGCAATGCGCATGCGTTCGAAATCTTTATTTGAAAGCAACATTTTCTGTAATTGCAAGGCGCTCTGGCGGCCTGAATTAACATCAATGATTAGCAAATCAAAATCAGAGGTTGAACCAATAGCAACGGATTCGGAAAGAATTTTCTGCGCATCAATAGCTGTTCCTGTAACCAACAATTGTGTTTCACGCATACTATCGGATTGTTCGAATCTTGTAATTAAGCTCTGGTCAGCAGTAAATAGCAAGACATTGGCATTCTTAAGCTCAGATGCCATGCCGTGGCTATCGCCTATGGCTTTAAGCATCGGAATTTCGAACCAAAATGTTGAACCAACATCAGGCTGTGAATCAACGCCGATTTGCCCAGACATTAAATCAACAATACGTTTGCAAATAACCAAACCCAAGCCAGTACCGCCATAAATACGTGTTGTTGAGGCGTCCGCCTGACTGAATGGTTTGAACAAGCGATTAGCATTTTCAGGCGAAATGCCAATGCCGCTGTCTTTCACTTCAAAGCGCAAGATATGGTGTTGCCGGGTTTCAGATTTTGCGCGAATAGAAATGCTGATGCTACCTTTTCCGGTAAATTTAACGGCGTTGCTCAGAATATTACTTAATATTTGACGTAACCGCACTGGGTCGCCGCGCAAGGCTAAACGCAAAGATGGATCGAGATTCACATTAATGCTTATGCGTTTAGCTTCCGCTTGACTGGTAAACATTTGCACTACGGAAAATACTACTTCGCGAATATTCAAGCCGGTGGCTTCGAGCTTAAGCTTGTTTGCTTCCAGTTTGGAGTAGTCGAGAATATCATCGACTATTTGCTTCATTTGATTAGCCGAACTGCGCGCAGTACTGAGGATTTCGGCTTGGTCAACTTCCAGCTTACTGTTGGCCAGCAAATCTAGCATGGGAATTACGCCATTGAGCGGCGTTCTGATTTCGTGGCTCATCGTGGCTAAAAATTCACTTTTTGAAAGTGCTGCCGATTCAGCAGCAATTTTCGACGTTCTTAATTCGCGCTCAAAGGTTTTATGCTTTTCTAATTCGAACTGAAGGTTATTTAATTCGTGTATATGCAACTGAGTAGATTTCTGAGTTTGTTCCAGTATTTTGGAATGAAAATTGATTCTATTCCACAATGCCGCAACAAATGAAATAGTCAAGAACGACGAGATGATCGAAAAATTAAGCCAAACTGAATCGTTCAACCATAAGCTAATCGCAGAAGTAATCGCTGCGCCGGTGGCGGACGCCAATGCAAGCCAGCGAACTATTATGGTATCTTTTGGCATGTCGCTGGAGTTTGTCATCTATAAAACCGATTGATCAAAACCGAAATCTAAGTGGATATTCGCAGATTGCACAAGATTGCCTTGAATGTAGTCAATACCACTAATCCATAATGTTGCTGCTGTTTGCGCATCTTCAACACTGTGTCCAATCACTTCTAAGCCATGCCGATGCGCTTTATCAACCAATAATTTAATTTGATCACGCACAGCTTGTGATGCAGAACCTGAGGTGAATTTATGTGCTAACTTGACATAACTGAGTGGCAGACTTTCTAGCAAATTTGAATCGTCATTTTTCGGTTGGTATCGGCTAAGGCAGAATTGTACGCCGGAATAAATCAGTGCCTGACAAAAATCCTGAATAGATTTTTGATTTAATAGCGCGTCGTTATGGTTAATTTCAATAACTAAGCAATTATCGGGAATTTTATTGGCTTTAAGCAGATTTTTCAACCAGCGTAATTGCTCTGCCTCAAGCAAAGTTACAATTGATTGATTGACGAAAAGTTTCACTTCATTGTTCACACTGGCTTGCTCTGCAATTATCGACACCGCTTTGCTAATTGACCAGCGATCGACGTTGATAATCAAATTACTTTTTTCTGCGATTTGAATGAATTCAGCAGCAGGAATAACCTGACCATTTTCATCACTTAGGCGCAGTAGTGTTTGATATTGTTTTTCGTCGCTGCCGGCCACCGCAACAATTGGTTGATATACATGTGAAAGCGCACTGCCCTGATTCGACTCATTGAGCAAATCGATGATGCGTTTTTCTTTCAACATGTCATTGCTGTCTTGCGGTTGATAGATTAAAACACCTGACACTACAGCACGGGCACTGCGCGCAATTCGTTCCGCGTTAGTGATCAGCAAATTCGTGTTTTCACCATATTTAAAATGGCAAATGCCAATCTGGATGCGCAGTTCAATAATCTGCTCTTGAATAGTGAATTTTTGCACCATTAATTGCTGGCGTATTTTGCCGGCAGCTTCTTGCAATGCACTATCCGTGCAGTCGCCTTGATAAATCATTACAAAGGCACCATCACCAAAGCGCGCAACAGGATGGCCGGCACAGGCTTTTACTAGAATCATGGAAAACTGTTTCAGCAAGCTTTCAAGTGCCAACAACCCGAGCCGGTCTTTTAGCAAATTAAGGTCGTTTAATTCAATGTACATCAAGGCATGGTTGCTACTGTCGATGTCTTTCTCCAGGAAAGACAACATATCTGCTCGGTGTAATAATCCAACGTTGTTTGAGGTTGAAACTGCTTTGGGCTGGATGCCTATTTGCATTGAGCGGTGGCGCTTTATGCGATTTTGCACGGCCGCAATTAAGCGGCGCGGGCGTATCGGTTTGGTTAGGAAATCATCGCCGCCAGCTTCTAATGCGTCCATTTGCTTGTCTTCATCGGATTCGCCGGATAAAAACACAATCGGCGTATTCTGGAATTGGTTGGAATTTCGGATCAGTTCGGTAAGTTGAATACCATTGGCGTTTGGTAAATACATGTCCATCAAGATTAAATCAGGCTTGAATTCATCAATTGTAACGAGTAAATTTTCAGCACTAAGCAAAACTTTGGTGCTAATTTCAGCATTGCGTAATATGCCTTCGGCAAACATCGCTTGTGAGCGGTCGTCCTCAACAATCAGCACGCGGTATTGTTCGGCCTTGCCAAATTTCAGCAACTGATCAATATGCGCGACCAGAGCATTGGCATCGATACTATGGCTATACACAGCGTCAAAGACCTCGGCCACTGACCGAGCACTTCTCTGTGCTACTGCATCAGCACTGATTTGAACAGCAATCAAAGGCTTGGCGCTTATTTTTTTATACTCAATAATTATAGATTGAACAAGCGCTAAATTTTTACTGAAGCTGGCATCAACCAGTACTAAATCTGCCGGCAAGGCTAGTAATAATTCCTGTAGCTCATGCTCGGTGCCCAGCAGTTCAACATCAAAGCCCTGCTTCTCAAGTATTTGATCAAGCTGGATGGATAGTGCGCTGTAGTCAGTTAAGTGATAGATGCGAAGATGTTTTGACGCTGAATTAAGATCACTTTCCAAGAACACTTGCTCGGCTTTATTTTCTTTGCGGTCCTGCATAGCTTTCATCTTTGTTGTTGGTGCTACCTTTGTAGTTGTTGCAACCGATGCGTGTGTACTCAACGCTTGGCTTGGCAAGGCATCTTCCGACCACTGTCGCCAAAAAGCTTTTGGAGGCGTTTCATAACGAGAAATGCCTACGACTTGCGCAATGCTAGTTAGACTTTCATCGATGTCTGACTTGGGTTCTGCTTTATCGCTAGAGTATAGATCGTTACTTAATACAATAAGTTGCGCTATTTGGCCGTTGTCGGGAAAAATTGTCGATTCAATGCACTGCGTTAAAACATGCACGATGTTGTCAATGGATTGGTGAACAGAGCTTGAAAGTTGGCCGCTAAAAAGTGTTTGGCAGGCCTGCAAATCTTCCCGCAATAGGCACATGATATTCAGATCCCAATGTCCGTCACAAAACCCAGATAGCCGCCGGCCCAGACCGTCTAAAATCTGAGTCTGACGAAAGTTTCCAGGTTCCATAAAATTATACATTGCGGGTATCCCAAGCGTTTAGTACGCGCTCTATGGCATATTATGCCCATATTCAAGCAACGCCGCTAGCTAGTCTGATTTCACCGAGCAACGGCATGTTTCAGTAACCGCTATAATAGTATGCTTGAAGCAAGGCTTAGGAGTTCTGTGATGGCTATTCAAAATAAGGATTTGCCCAAGTTCTCCATTGTTACCGACAAGCCTTATATGAAAAAAGCGCTGCTAGTGTTGGCAGTATTGTGGTTAGTGCTAGCTAGTGCATTTGTTTGGCTATATATTCAAAGCATTGAATCTAACACGTATAAGTTAAGGGCCAGATTAGCAACAAGCCAAGGCAATGAGCGGCAGGCGCTGGACGAATTTAAAGCAATGAAGCAGGAACTTGCAAATAGTAAGCGCTCAGAATTTATTTCACGTACTGCGAACAACCAAATTCAGACCACACTTGCTGAAAAAGACGAGCAAATTGCTGGATTAAAAGCTGATCTTGATTTTTACGAACGCTTAGTCGGCTCATCAGGGAGGCGGCATGGCTTAATTGTGCATAATGCTGAGTTTGCAAAAGCAGGCGATAGCGCTTGGCAATATTCAATCACCCTCACTCAAAACAT
>JAYTOD010000086.1:0-3914 GCA_043747995.1 Arenimonas sp. | reverse complement strand
CCATCCATATGTATCCGATTCATCAACCTATAACTGCCTGTAATGGCTTTTCCCGATAATGATTCTGTAGCAATACGTGCGCCATAGGATTTATCCAGTAGTGTCGGCACTGACGTAAGCAGCATAATCGGCACGATAAATATGCCCAATGCAGTCCACAATGCCATTTTAGATCCAACAAAAGGGCTCACTAACAATGCGATGCTCAGCGCTATGCCAGCCAATAGGGTAGGTATGATCATGGCCAATGCAAGGCCAACACCAAAGCCGAATATCATGGTGGCACGGTTATCGGCGCGCTCAATAAGCGTATCGGGATTGTCGGCCATATATTGGTTAAGGTGTCTCTGGTAGTAGGGGCCGTTTTTCATATGATCGAGTTTGGTCCCGCCGGGGAAAACGGAATCTAAACCAATCAAGCCAACCCAATAAGCGCGCATACACAAATGCACAATGAAAGTAACCGCTAAGCTAACCACCGCTACTTTTACATAAATAAACACAAGAAATAGTAACGTGTTCAGATACTGATCATGATTCCAAATTTGTAGACGCAGAAAAGCCTGATTCAGCCAGCCGGGTAATTGCATTAACGCGAATACCGTGGCGCCTGAAATCAGCAGCTCCATTTCCCAGGTTGGGGTGGTTTGTTTTGGCACTTTCAATTGCTCATCATGCATATGTGAATCCATTAACGTAGTGCTTGCTTAAGGTCATCAATCAAATCATCCGGATGCTCAAGCCCCACCGATATCCGAATTAAATTTTGCGGCGACGTCGGGTTGTCTCCTTCTGTTGACGCACGATGTTCCATTAATGATTCCACGCCGCCAAGTGATGTGGCGTTAGTGAATAATTTCACCCGCGAAGCAAACTGTAGCGCCGCATCGCGGCCACCTTTGAATTGTACCGACAGCATGCCACCGAAATCACGCATTTGTTTTTTGGCAATTTCATGCCCAGGGTGCGAAGCTAAGCCCGGATAATTCACTGTTTCAACGTCGGGTTGTGCAGCTAGAAACTCAGCCACCAACATCGCGTTTCGGCAATGCCAAGCCATCCTTGCCGGCATCGAGCGCGCACCACGCAAGATCAGCCAGCTATTAAATGGCGAAGCGATATTGCCTGTAATATGTCGGCGATGCGCAGCTGCATCAAACAATGCATTGGCTTTGGCGAACACCAAAGCGCCACCCATCACATCGCTGTGGCCTCCAAAATATTTAGTGGTGGAATGCATTACCACATCAGCGCCAAGCAATAATGGCTGTTGTAAAACAGGTGTAGCGAAGGTGTTATCGCAGGCCAAAAGAGCGCAATGTGTATGGGCAATCTCGGCCAATGCGGCAATATCCGCCACCGCCAGCATGGGATTGGAGGGTGTTTCCGCCCAAATAAGTTTGGTATTAATGCGCAGTGCGGCGCGAACCGCATTGAGATCTGCCATATCCAGTGCCGTAGCTGTGATGCCGCGTTGCGGCAAGAATTCTGCACCTAAATAACGCAGACCGGTATAGCAATCATTAGGAATCAATATATGTGAATCATTAGGCAAGCTTTCCAATAACCCGGCCATAGCCGCCATACCGGAAGCATACGCCAACGCGCGTTCGCCGCCTTCTAAAGCAGCTAAGCAGGCTTCTAAGCGATCTTGAGTTGGGTTAGCTTCGCGTTGGTATTCATAGCCAGCTACTCGCTCGCCAGCTGGGCCATGTTTAAACGTGGTGCTTAAATGCAAAGGCGATGCAATAGCGCCGGTTTCAGAATCTGGCTCGGCACCGGCATGAATTGCAAGAGTTTCAAGGCGCATACAAATTCCTTATGAGTTCATTTCAGCAAACACTGCACGCGCCGCTTCAATGGTGTGATTGATTTCGATATCACCATGCGCAGCCGATAAAAAACCAGCCTCAAATGCAGACGGTGCGAAATACACGCCACGTTTTAGCATGCCATGGAAAAATTGATTGAACATCGCGCTGTTCGAGCGCATCGCATCGGCGTAACTGTTAATCGGCCCCGCACAAAAATACAGGCCGAACATCGCACATACGCCAGTGGTTGTGAAGGCAATTTCGGCATCATTAGCGGCTTGTTGCAAACCGTCACGCAATTGTATTGTTTTCGTGGCTAGGCGCTCATAAAAGCCAGGTGCTTGAATGAGTTCCAACGTTGCCAAACCAGCCGCCATCGCCACCGGATTGCCGCTTAAGGTGCCAGCCTGATAAATTGGGCCGCTCGGTGCAATTTGGCTCATCAAATCTGCGCGTCCACCATACGCACCCACCGGCATACCACCACCAATAATTTTTCCGAAAGTCGTTAAATCAGGCTTAATGCCATAAAGCGCTTGCGCACCACCAAGTGCAACGCGAAAGCCGGTCATCACTTCATCAAAAATTAGAATGCTGCCGTACTGTGTGCACAAATTTCGCAAATGCTGCAAGTAGCCATCGCTCGGCAAAATGCAGTTAGCATTGCCAACAATTGGCTCAACAATCACGCCGGCAATATCTTCGCCTAGTTCCGCGAAAAGTTTTGTGGCGCCGTCAAAATCGTTATAGCTTAAAGTCAGTGTTAAATCTGCCAGTGCTTTCGGCACGCCGGGCGAGGTGGGTACGCCTAAGGTCAGCATGCCGGATCCGGCTTTAACTAAAAACGAGTCGCCGTGGCCGTGATAGCAGCCTTCAAATTTCACAATTTTGTTACGCCCAGTGGCACCGCGCGCTAAGCGTATAGCGGAGAGAGTGGCTTCGGTGCCCGAGTTCACCATGCGCACCATTTCACAACTTGGCACTAAGCGCGTAATGGTTTGCGCCATGGTGACTTCTAGTGCATTTGGCACGCCAAATGAAAGACCATCACGCATTACAGTGTTCACGGCTTCTATCACAGCAGGGTGTGCATGGCCAGCAATCATTGGACCCCACGAACCAATGTAGTCGACGTAACGATTGCCATCCACATCAATCAAATAGGCGCCTTCCGCACGCTTAGCGAAGAATGGCTCGCCACCCACTGATTTAAACGCACGCACAGGCGAGTTCACGCCGCCGGGCATCAATGGTAGTGCTTGCTGGAATAAACGGTGGCTATTATCGTGGTTCATGTGTCTTGCCTTGGAAATGTGTTTAGGTAGGAATTAAGCGCGTGTTCTGAGTTTGTTGCAGTAAAAATGCCTGAAATCACGGCAATGTAATCTGCGCCAGCAGCAATCACCTCCGCGCTATTATCGGGTGTTATGCCTCCGATAGCGACAATGGCTTTGTTCAATGATTTTGCTTGTGTCAGCAAACTAAGCTCTGCGTGCCTTGCGTTGGGTTTTGTAGGCGAGGTAAACATTGCTCCAAAAGCCAAATAATCGATGTCTTCTGTGCTGTAGTGTTCGGCGCGTTGAAGGTCGTTGTAGCACGATACACCGATAATCATTTCATAGCCTACTTGCGCGCGAACCCAGCGTGGATCGGCATCCTCGGCACCCAAATGTACACCGTCGGCACCGCAATCCAAAGCCAGCTGCCAGTCGTCGTTGATGATTAGCGCTATGCCAGCTTGGCTTGATAAAGCGCGCACTTGTTCAGTTTGTTGGCGTTGCAGGGCTTTTTTGGCGGTCTTGTTTCGATATTGCAGCAACGCGATTGGGTACTGAAGCAGCGGCGTGAGCTGCGCGCAAAGCGCTGCTGTATCGATGCAATCTGGCGTGATTAAGTATAGGCCACTGGATTTTTTTAACCTAGAATTCATGCGCTTGAAATATAATGGCGATAATGTTTATATTCTAGGTGTTTTATGTTGGGTAATACGGAATTTCGTCTTTGGGTTTGTGTGGTGTGTGGCTTTGTATACAACGAAGCCGATGGCTGGCCGGAAGAAAATATTGCGCCCGGAACGCGCTGGGAAGATGTTGATGAAAA
>JAYTOD010000085.1:0-17677 GCA_043747995.1 Arenimonas sp. | reverse complement strand
ATTGATCCACATACCGCCTATTTCAGCCCGCGCAGTGCAGACAATTTCAGCATGAGTATGAAGCTTTCACTAGAAGGCGTAGGTGCGGTATTGCAAGAGCAAGATGATTTTGTGGTGTTTCGCACCATTATGCCGGGCAGCCCGGCCGAAAAATCTGGCCAGATCAAAACCGGTGATCGTGTGTTAGCTGTTGGTCAAGGCGACAAAGGCCCCATGGTAGATGTGGTTGATTGGAGCATTAACGATGTAGTTGCCAAAATTCGTGGCCCGAAAGGCTCGGTGGTACGTTTGGATATTCAGTCCGGTGCTGAAGGTGCTGATGGCTCACATAAAATTGTCAAAATTGTCCGTGATAAAATTAAGCTTGAAGATCAGGCGGCCAGTAAAAAAATTATTAGCAGCGGCAATAAGCGTATTGGCGTGATTGAGCTACAAGCTTTTTATCTTGATTTTGAAGCCGCGCGCCGTGGCGATCCTGATGCGCGCTCAGCCACAGCTGATGTGCGTAAGTTATTACTGGAATTGAAACAAGAAAAAGTGGATGGTGTGGTGGTCGATTTGCGTAGCAATGGCGGCGGCTCTTTGCCAGAAGCGATTGAACTGACTGGCTTATTTATTAAGCAAGGCCCAGTCTTGCAAGTGCGTGATAGTAGCGGCGCCACAGAACATTTAGACGACACCAATGAAGACGTGGCGTGGAGTGGCCCATTAGCCGTGTTAGTAAATCGTTCCTCAGCATCGGCCTCCGAAATTTTTGCGGCAGCCATTCAAGATTATGGCCGTGGCTTAATTATTGGTGAGCCCACATTCGGCAAAGGCACGGTTCAAACAGTAGTAGATTTTAACCGCTACCCGCGCGCAAAAGACATGAAGCTAGGTGAGTTACACATGACTACCGCGCAGTTCTTCCGCATTAATGGTGGCACAACGCAAAATGCCGCGGTTACCCCGGATGTGTTGTTCCCAGTGTCGGTGGATGCAAATGAATACGGTGAAAGTACGTTCGATAATGCCTTGCCATACACAGAAATTGCGCCAGCGGCGTACCAAAAATTAGGCAGCTTTAAATCCATCAACCCGCAGTTGGATAGCCTGCATAAAACTCGTGTCAGCCAAGATAAAGAATTTTCATGGTGGATGCAAGATGTGGCGTATTTCAAAACCGAACGCGATAAGAAAAGTATTTCTTTGAACGAACAAGAACGCATTGCCGAACGTAATAGCTTGAAAGCGCAACGTGAAGCGCGCGAGAAAGAGCGTAAAGTCCTGGGCTTGGCTAGCTTAGGCGATGATAGTAACGACGATGGTTTGCAAGCCGGTGAACGCAAGATTGTTGATCAGGTGGCCGAAGAGAAAAAAGCTAAAGTACAACCAGATCCTTTATTGAAAGAATCGGTACATATTCTTTCGGATGCCATCGTATTGCTCGAGGGCAATAAGCCATTGCTCACCCAAGTGTTTCCAAGTGCAAATTCGGCAGATGTGTGGACGCAGTAAAGCAAGATTCGGATAACGCCGCGCTTACGCATCTTGTATGCTTTAGCGATGAAACAATATTCTACTGATGCGAAATTATGTAAAGCACGTGAACTATTACGTTTGCGTGCTTTTTCTTTGACACAATTGGCTGCTGAAACTGGCCTGAGCGCAAGCTATTTGCAACGGCAGTTCAAGAAGGCATTTGGTTTAAGCCCGGCTGAGTTCAGCGCCCAGCAAAAACTCAGCGCCTTGAAGAAAAATTTACGCGGCACCGATGATGTAACACAAGCATGGGTCGATAGCGGCTTTGGTTCGAGTTCGCGGGTGTATGAGCATGGCGCCGCTAAATTAGGTATGTTGCCCTTGGCTTATAAAAAAGGCGGGCAGGGTTTAGTCATTCATTGGACACAGTGCGAAACGGCTTTGGGTGTAGCGTTAGTGGCTGCCACCGAGCGCGGTGTGTGCGCGGTGATATTGGGTAGCAGCAAAGACCTAATGCTTGCCGAGTTGCACGCAGAGTTTCCGAATGCACAGCTTAATTATGTGCCGGATGAGCACGATTTCATTCGCGATAAAGTGCATGCGGTGGCTAATGTATTGCAGGGCAATTCGTCAACGCTTGCCATTGAATTGCTTGGTACGGCATTTCAGCAGAAAGTGTGGCAGGCCTTGATGAAAATACCGGCCGGGCAAACGCTAAGCTACGCCGAATTAGCCGAGCAAATAGCAATGCCGAAAGCCGCACGTGCGGTGGCGCGTGCCTGCGCCAGTAATAAAGTTGCGGTGTTGGTGCCTTGCCATCGCATCATTCGCGGCGATGGTTCGTTGGGCGGTTATCGCTGGGGTTTGCCACTCAAGGAAAAAATTCTGCAGCAAGAGCGCATGCGGTAAGCGTGGCGAAACCCAGCATTAGTCCACGCGCTTTCGTAGCGCGCGTCGCTCGCGAAATGCTTGGCGTTGCTCAGGCGTCATGTTCTGAAAACGTTGACGCAATTTTTGACGTTGTTCGGGGCTGAGTTTTCGGTAGCCCTGATATTTCTGTTTCATCTGCTGGCGTTGCTCGGGACTCATTTCGCGAATTTGCTTTTGCCGCTCTTGTAAACGCAGGCGCTTTTCTGGTGGTAAAGATTTCCAGCGTTCACGGCTCGCTTTAATACGTGCTTTTTGCTCTGGGCTCATCTGCGCCCAACGCTCGGCATTTGCGCGTAGGCGCGTTTGTCGTTCAACCGGAAGGCTTTGCCAATGGGACTTCATTGGCGCGAGTTGTTGCTGTTCAACGGCACTCAAGCTATCCCAGTTTATCGGTTTGTCTTGAGCATAGGCGGCTTGTGCCGCGAGTAAGTTACCCGTTACGAGTAGCAGGCTGAATGTAACTTTACGCATCAGAAACTCCTTTTGTGTCCTGTTCGGACAGCCATTGGTAGAATTCGGCATCTTCATACAATTCTAAGTTTTCTAGCAAATCTATATCAACGCTTGCTTGCACTGCAGTAGATTTTATTACAGTAGGTTGTTCAACAGTTGTAGCAATAACTTTTACAGGTTCTTTGCTGGGCGAATAATTGACTGCAACCGTTTCCGATTTAATTGCGTGTGTTGGAGCGGAACTTTTATTCGGTAAGTTAATGGCTAATACCGCAATTAACGAAGCACTTACTGCGAACTGCAACCAAGGCCATTGCCACCAAGATAGAGATGAATTTGCCAGTGCCAATGTGCGCGCTTTTTGCAAAGCCAGTCGTGTACCGCTGTCCAGCGTTTGGCTTTCCAGCAAATGTTTAATATTGCCAATAAGGCGTTGCTCTTGCGATTGATTCATGGCCATTCCTCGGCAAGTTCGGTTTTTAAGGCGCTTAATGCGCGGAACAAATGTGTTTTGACACTGCCCTGGGAGCAGCTCATTGCTTGTGCGGTTTGTTTCACATCCAAACCTTCCCAGTGCCGAAGTAAGTACGCTTGCTGCTGGCGAAGTGGCAATTTATGCAGGCTCTGCTGCAGGCGTTGCATAGCCCTGGCTTGCTGCAGTTGATCGGCTTGTGTAGCTTGTTGCGTGTCAGCAATTTCCGCATGTGTGGGATGTTCATCAGCCTCATCGTGCCATGGCATCATCAATTTAGCCCAGCGTTTGCTGCGGTGCGCATCAGTAATTCTATTTTGCACAATGCGGTAAAAAAGCGGTGCCCATTCTTGTTCAGAACGGGCACCATAGCGCTGTACCAATTGCAGCATGGCGTCTTGCACAATATCTAGCGCATCATCGCGATTGTGCACAGCGAATAATGCCATACGAAAGGCGCGCTGCTCTACCGATGCGAGGAATTTTGCCATCTGTTGATCACTCATGCGCTGTATCGAGCCTTAATGATGACGGCCGATACGTTTGCTGCGCCGGTCTAATTGGCGATTAATGCGGTCACCTTTGCGATCCAATCGACGCTCAATGCGATTGCCTTTTAGATCTAAATGCCTAGCCAAACGCGCATTGCCATGAGCCGCTGCCCTGGCAGATTTTCGGTCTAAGCGATTATTGATTCGATCGCCCTTGATATCAAGATGACGATCAATGCGGTCGCCTTTTCTATCAAGGTGTTGTGCGTAGCTGGCATTTACCGGTGAGCCAAACGCTAAGGCACTCAGCAACATACTTGCCATCAACAATGGTTTCAACATAATAATCTCCTTGGTGAGTTAAGACGCGACTGTTGGCGTCTACTAGTAACAACGCGCAACGCAGCAAATGGTTGACAACGTTTAGCCTGCGTGAACTCTTGCGATACGATTAGCTGCGATTGATTGTGTTCATATAGCTATGCAAATCTTTATATGGCATCGGTTTGGCATAGTAATAGCCTTGCGCGAAGTCGCAATCCAGTGCGGCTAGCCGCTGATGTTGCAGTTGGGTTTCCACGCCTTCGGCAATTACCTGCATATCTAAACTATGTGCCAGGCGAATAATGGCATTACAGATAGGGTTTTCATCAGATTCTAAGGTTTGCAGGAAGCGGCGATCGATTTTTACAAAATCTAATGGCAAGGTGTGCAGACGCGATAGCGACGAATAACCGGTGCCAAAGTCATCAATCAAGAACCTTACGCCAAGCTTACGAATCGCTTGTATTGAATCTATGAGTGTGTTTTCTCGGGTGGCTAGGGCCGTTTCGGTAATTTCCAGCATTAATACATCTTCTGGTAGCGCGTAGCTTTGCAATATGTCGGCAATGAATTTGCTGATGCACGGTTCCATTAAGGTTGTGGCAGAAATATTAACGCTCATACGAATCTGCGGCTGCAGCAATTGCAGCTCAGAAAATAATTGGCAGGATCTGCGTATGACCGATTGATCAAATTTCACAATGCGCATAGATTCTTCGGCTATGCCGATAAATACATCGGGATATATCTCACCCATTTCAGGATGAAACCAGCGAGATAATACTTCCACAGCAAATAGCGTTCCGTCAGATTGATTGATAATAGGTTGCAGCCAGATTTCTGAAGACTTCTGTGCAATCATTTCGTCCAGTTCAGATTCTAGGCGTTTGCGTTCGCTTAATTGCTTATCAATATCTTCGTGGAATAATCGGTAGCCATTTTTAGCGCTATTTTTACTGGCATACATCGCAATGTCAGCTTTGCGTAGCAGCTCAATCGGTTTGTCACTGGCTTTGTCGGCATTATCCACCGCAACAATCCCAATGCTTGCATAAACCGTCAAGCTGTAACTTTCCCATATTATCGGTAAAGTAATTAATTCTAATAAATGCGCAGCGAAATGCTCGGGATCCAGTGCCTGTTGCGGGCGAACAATAAGTGCAAACTCATCGCCTCCAATACGAATAGGTAAATCAATATCCTTGGCACTATGCTGCAGCCGACCCGCAATGGTTTTTATCACATGGTCTCCGGCTAAATGCCCATGCAAATCATTGATGTCTTTGAATGCATCCAAATCAAGCAAATACACATAGAAACTCTTTTGCAAGCCAGAACGGCAATCGCTGCAAGCGCGTTCGAGCTGTTGTAAGAAAAGCTTGCGATTGCCAAGACCGGTTAAGTGATCATGTAGGGCATCGTATTGCAGTTGCGAATGGCTGCCGGCGAGATTGTCGAGCAGATTATTGACTTCCGTGGAAATGCGGTCAATATCTTGGTCGCCAACAATGACGAGACGATTACCTATTATGCCTGTTTGGCGTATGTTAAAAATACTGTGTACTAAACTATCAATTTTACGCAGAACTAATCGGTCTAACATTAAAAAAACGACGATGAGCGCTAATAAAGTTAATACTATTGCAGTGAGGCTTATTAATTTACGCGTAGTGAAAACTAGCTGCTTTAGTGGCCTAGAATGATTGACCGATATTGCGGCAACAGGTTCACTTTGTGTATTTTTCAAAGCCATAGTTGAAATAATGCGCTCATCATCAATCGCTATGTATTGCTTGGCTTGAGTGTCTATTAAATTAAAATTTTCTTGTGCCTGCATTTTTAAATAATTCATGCGCTTTTGATCTAACGTGCGAATAAAAACAACATTTCCACGCGATTTCCCAATACCTGAATTAGTAAGAATTGTACTGCTACCATATAAATATAATTTACCATTAACTCGAATGATGGTGCCAAGTTTTGGGCTAGTCGATTTATCTAGCTCGTTGAGTATTCTGTTGGATAAAGCGCTGGCTTTAACATTAGCTATGTAGCGTATGCCTGTTGATCCAGGAATGATTTGATTAGCGCGAATTAAAGCCATGACAAATCTATGCTTTGGGTCAATTAGGTAAACATAGTCGATGTCTAGATTATTGAAGATTTCTTCGGAATAATTTTCTTGAATGTAGCTTGGATTATTATTATGCATATAATCATAGGTCGTATTCCAAACTGCATAATCAGCAGATTGTTTTCGCATGTTAATCATTTGCAAGTTAAGCAAAATTTTTATGCGTTCAAGTGTCTGCGTAGCATCTCGGCTTTCGAACTCACGCATACTATGTTCGATTGCGAATCGGGTAATGATTGTTACCAAAGCCATACAGGCAACTAGAACCAATGTAATCATCAACAGAGATTGGCGACGTAAACTGCCCATTTATGCTCCATATGAAAGTTTATTAGAGGCTAATCTAATTTTTAATCATACCATTCAATGCGGCTGAATAATTTTTATACAGTGTTTATGCTATCCGCCTCGTAAAGCAGCAGTAACCGGTAATCTTGCCGCACGTACAGCGGGCGCCAAACCGCCTAGGAAACCAATTGCTAATGCCCAACTTAGCCCTTTCAGCACTAGGCTAGGCGTTACTGCGAAGTTAAAGGCAACTTGCGTAAACCCACCGCCTAGTGTGGATACCGAATAATCGTTGAATATAAAATACGCGATGCCAGCACCAAGTATCCCGCCGAGTAATGATAAGGCCATCGCTTCGGCCATTACCGATGCAACCACCGGCGCATTACCAAAGCCAAGCGCGCGCAATGTGCCAATTTCTGCCGTTCGCGACGACACCGCCGAGTACATAGTATTTAGCGCACCAAACAAAGCACCGAACGCCATGATGTATGCCACGATATTGGTTAAGAAACTAATCTGAGTAGTTAGACCTGATGATTGCGAAGAGAAGTAATCCTGTTCGGTTTTCACGTCCACCGTCAACTGTGGATTGCTGGTTAACCGCCGTTTTAAATCATCAAAGGCTTTTGCATAATTGAGTTTCACCACCACCGACGACATGCCAGTGCGTCCAAAAGCGCTTTGCACAGTATCTAAATCTGCCCATAGCTCGGAGTCGTGTGCATCTTTTGTTTCGAATACGCCGACCACATTCCAGTATGAACCACGGAATTTTAATCTTGAACCAATTTGCAAACCATCAAATTGTTTATAGGCGCCCATGCCAACCATCAGTTCGCGCAGGCCGGGTTTGAATTTTCGGCCTTCAATGATTTTAAGTTCTGGGCGGATATCAAAGCCTTTCGGTTCTACGCCACGCAAAGACACATTGGCACCGGCGCTTTGGCCTTTACGAGGCACTTCAGTAATCACAATCAACTCGCCAGATGCAAACGGCAGTTGATCAGCATGCCGAGCAATGGCCGGATCTTGTTTGATTAAAGTGCTTGCCGAGCGATCTAAAAAACTGGCCAATTCACCATTTGAGCCGCCGCGCAGAATTATTGCACGGTCGGGGCTGCCGGTGGCGGTCAGAGTTTTATTCAAGCCGGTCGACATCGACAGCATGGCTACTAACACGCCGACTACGCCAGCAATGCCTATTACAATGACTAAGGATGCACCTAAGCGCTGCGGAATACTTTTAAGATTCATCAGTACGATTTCATACACTTGTGTGGCTGTACTCATGTCAGCGCCCTGCTAATGCATCAACGATTTTTAAACGCATGGCACGCCATGCTGGTGGCAAGCCCACCACAATAGCGAGGAAAATGGTGGTAAAAAATGCAAAAATCCAGACACCACTATCGGCCTCAACCGGATATTCTGCCGGCAGGGCACCAATGGTTAGTGTTGCTAGAATCATACCCATCAATGCACCAATAAAACATAATAAAAACGATTCCGCCAACACCAAACCAAGCACGGTTTTATCGGTGAAGCCCAAGCATTTCAGTACCGCCAATTCAGGAATGCGTTCGCGCACCGCTTGGCTCATAGTGTAGCCAGTCAGGATTAGAATAGTGAAAAACACCGCGCCGGAAATTGCGTTAACAATAAAACCAATATCACCCAATTGCTTTAGAAAGCCAAGCTGAAATTCTTGCTCACTTTGGGTTTTGGTTTCATCGGCTGAGTTCTCGAATTTTTTGTCAATCTCAGCAGCAATGCGTTCGGAATCCAACGGGTTCTTAACCCGCACCACAAACACGCCAGCTAAGCCACGTGCGCGTTCTGAGCGTCCTTCATCGAACTGTCCGTAGTTCAGGTACATCAAATTAGCGCGATCGGTCCATTCTTGGTCGCGACCTTCGAAAATTCCCACTAAGCGCCATTGCCAAACTCGGCTACCGTCGCGTTGTGTCCAGATAAACGAATTCAATGGAATGATGTCGCCCACTTTCCAGCCAAATTTATCAGCCAAGGTTTTGCCTGCAATTGCTCCGTCTTGGGTTGAGATAAACGCGCGTTTCTGATCTTCTGGCATTGCCCACTCGGGGTAGGTGTCGAACAGGCGTTGTGGATTAACGGCAAATTGCGGAAAGAAATTTTTAGGGTCTTGATACACACCACCAAAAAACTGTGAATGCGAAACAAATTCAACGCCAGGAATGGATTCAATCTGCGGCATTAAGCGCATGGGCAAGGGCTGCGTGAAGCTGATTTTTGCTTGTGTAATCATCCGATTGGCGCCTAAGAAATCGGCGCCACCAGACAGCACCGAGTTCACCGCCTGCAATAAGCCAATCAGCAGAAATGCCGCCGCTAAAGACAGCAGAGTGAATAGGGTGCGGGTTTTTTTGCGCATCAAAGCGCCCCAAATCAGTGGCAGATATTTACGCATCAGTTCAGTGGCTCGCCTCGTCAACTAGTGTGCCTTTATCTAAATGCACTGTGTGTTTGGCGTATTCGGCCGCTTTCGGGTCATGGGTCACCATCACAATAGTCTTGCCGAACTCGCGGTTGAGTTGTTGCAGTAGAGTCAGCACTTCGTCAGCTGTTTTACGATCCAAATCACCGGTCGGTTCATCGCAAATTAAAATGCGTGGATCCGAGACCAAGGCGCGTGCAATCGCTACACGTTGCTGCTGGCCACCAGAAAGTTCGTTTGGTTTATGGCTGGCGCGATCGGCAATGCCAACTAACTGCAGGGCGATATTGGCGCGGTGTTTGCGTTCGCTGGCATTCATGTCGGTGAGTAGCAAGGGCAGTTCAACGTTTTTTTGTGCGGTGAGCACCGGCATTAAATTGTAGCTTTGAAAAATAAAGCCGACCGTATTGGCACGCCACAAAGCCAGCTCATCACCCGATAAATCATCAATACGTTGTCCGTTAATTTTAAGCTCGCCGCTGGTTGGTGAATCAATGCCGCCAATCAGATTCAACAACGTGGTTTTGCCTGAGCCAGATGGCCCCATCAAGGCCACAAAATCGCCTTCGGGAATATCAAGATTGATGCCATGCAACACTTCCAAAACTTGCTTGCCGCGTACATAGGCTTTAGTTAATTGGCGAATTTCCACCAAAGGAAACAAAGAGGACTTATCGGTTACGCTCATTTTTTCGCGCTCGTTTTCAGGCTCACTTTACTGCCATCTTTTAGGTCTTTGCCCGGTGTCACAATGATCGAGTCGCCTTTACTTAAGCCTTTGTCGACACGTGTTTCGCTGTCGTTGCTTTCTACCGCATTTATCGCAACGCGTTTGGCTTTTTCGTCAGTAACAGTGAACACAAATTGCTGCTCGCCTTCTTTAACAATGGCGCCATTCGGAATCCAAAAGCCAGTCAAAGGTTTGCTGTTGTCTTGCGCTTCTAAAAAGCTCACCCGCACGCCCATGTCCGGCACAATGCGGGGGTCTTTGCTGTTCAAGGCCACGCGTACTTTCACGGTTGCTTTCGAGCGGTCAGCAGTAGGAATAATGGCAATCACTGCGCCGGGAATTTTCCATTCTGGGTAGGCATTCAAAACCGCTTCAATTGGCATATCAGGTGTTACTCGGCCAATGTAGGCTTCGTTCACATCAACCTGCACTTCCAATGAATCCATATCGACCAAGGTGCCGATGCCGGTTCGGATCGAGCCGCCGCCAGCGGATATTGGCGATATCATTTCACCCGGCTGCGCTGCTTTGGCAATAATTACGCCGTCAAACGGAGCGCGGATGATGGTGTTATCAACTCCGAGTGCACTCACTTGCATTTGCTGCTTGGATACTGCAATGGCTTTTTGCAAACTCACCAAGCGAGCAGCGCGAGAATCACGCTCAGCTTTTGCACTATCTAGTGCAGAGCGCGCAACCAGCTGTTTGCCAGCAAGCTCTTTATTCCGACGATAGTTACTATCGGCTAAACTTAATTGCGCTTGCGCTTCAGCTAATTGCGATTGGCTAGACGCCATTTGTGCTTGCGTCAGTTGATATTGTGCGTTGGCATCTTGCACATCGAGCCGCGCCAATACTTCGCCTTGCTTAACACGCTGGCCTTCTTCAATGAATACTTCAACCACTTTGCCGGTGACTTTCGATGAGACCGTGGCAATGCGCCTAGCCGTCACGTAGCCGGAGGCGTCCAATACCGACGCTGGGCCACTTTCTGTCGCGGAGCGCGGATTAACCGTTTCAATCTGAATCGGTTTTGCGCGTCCGAAAAGGCCAAACACTATTGCCAATGCAAGCGCGATGCCGACATACAAGGGCCAGCGCCGTTTTTTCTTGGGTGCACGGCCATCGCGGTTAATTTTTAATTCATTTAGCAGTTGGTCAGGGCGGTTCATATGGCTTCCTAAGGCAAAATCAATGTGGTCAATATTCTTTCAATGGTATTTGTTGATTTTAAGTATAGTGTGTTTGCAGCCATGTAAACGCAGCGCGAAGTCCTTGCGCTTCACCGCCGGCCGGCTTACCAGGGCGCTCAGTGTCATTCCAGCTATACACATCCACATGCAGCCAAGCAATATCAGCTGGCACGAAGCGCTGCAGAAATAATGCTGCCGTGATACTGCCCGCCATGCGACTGGGGCCAGAGTTGGCTAAATCAGCAATCGTTGATTTTAGATGCGTTATGTACGGTTGCCATAGTGGCATGCGCCATAACGGATCGAACTGGCTCTGGCCAGCTGCCAAATAGGCTTGTGCCATGTCCTCGCGATTGCAAAACAGTGCGGGTAAATCTGGGCCAAGCGCAACACGTGCTGCGCCTGTTAGTGTTGCATAATCCAAAATTACATCAGGTTTCAGTTCACTCGCCAATGTTAAAGTATCAGCTAATACCAAGCGGCCTTCGGCATCGGTGTTGTCGATTTCGACACTCAGGCCTTGCCGGGTGATGATTACATCGCCAGGCCGGAAGGCATTGCCAGCAATTGAATTTTCAACCGCCGCAATTAACAGCGTAATGCGAATGGGCAGTTGTTGGCTCATTACTAAGCGTGCCAAAGCAAGGGCATGGGCAGCGCCGCCCATATCTTTTTTCATATTGCGCATGCCATCTGGTGTTTTAATATCTAAACCACCTGTATCAAAACATACGCCTTTGCCGCATACCACCACATGCGGGTGTTTTTTATCACCCCAATCGATGCGTAACAAGCGTGGCTCTCGGTGTGAGGCGCGACCAACAGCATGAATGGTCGGGAAGTTTTGTGCTAGCAGCGCATCGCCTTTAATGCACATGAACTGTGCGCTAAACTCTTGCGCGGTATTGCGCAGGCAATGCTCGAGTTGATCAGGACCCATGTGCTCGGCGGGTGTGTTGATTAAATCGCGGACCAGTAAAGACTCACGCAATAACGCTTCGGTATTACTACAGTGTTGGCCTGAATACAGCAGTGGGCTTTCGCTAGCGGCAACATATTTTTCAAACCGATATGCGCCTAAGCCCCAGCCTAAAAAGAAATTATCGGCGCTTAAATTTGCCAACGAACTTGGGCAGCGGTGATAGCTATGTTTAGGTAAAAGTTTTGGTAAGTGCGCAATCGCATACGGTTCATCGGTTTCGCCAATAATCGCCAATACGCTTTGCCATTGCCCTTGCTGATCCGGCAATAAAATAAAGTGCTGGCGACTGGCGTTAAACTGCTGGGTATTCAGAAACGTCTGCAGATAATTCGATTGTTGCGCTAACCAATCAGAATATTGACTGGCTTGTACGACAATAATAGCTTTCGAATCGGCGCTAGCGTGTGATGCTATTCCTCGCAGTGCTGTGGTCATTGGCAGAATCTCTCAATTCGAGGAATCAATTCGTTTAGCGTAGTGATGTTGTGATGTGCAGGGAGAATCTCGGCTGGCCATTGGGCGCACGTGCGGTTTATCCACGCCGATTGAAAACCGGCATTATGCGCGCCTTGCACATCTAGCCAAGGATCATCGCCAACATGCAGGATATGTTCAGCGGCAATTCCCAAACGCTGGCTGGTTGCAGTAAATATCGCCACATCGGGTTTTGCGCTGCCAACATTTTTGGCCGATATGCAATCAACAAAATACTGCGCAATACCGGTACGTTGTAAATCGGCATTGCCATTGGTTAAGGCAATAATCGGTAACATGGAAGCAAGCTGTGTTAAGGCTGGCAGGCAATCATCGTATAAAGAAACGTGATTGCGCGCGGCAAAAAATGCTTCAAAAGCAGGCTCTACTAATGCATCGGATTCGCCGCTTAAACGAAATGCGTGCTGCAGTGAAATTTTTCGTTGCGCGGTAAAATCGTGTGCGAGATCGGGGTGTGCTTGGGCAACCTGCTCGCGCAAATGGCGCATAGCAGGCAAAGGAAATTGTGCAGCGGTATTCGGTGCATTGGCCAACAGAAAATCCTGCAGGCATTGTTCGGCACGCTCAATAATCGGCCAAATTGGCCATAAGGTATCGTCTAAATCAAGGCTTAAAGCCAGCACAGGTTGCATACTCATAGAATACCGTGAACTGCGTGTGCACCGTGTGTTTTTTAACGCATTTGCAGATAGCCTGCTTGTCGGCCACGCGCTAAACCTAGTTCCAAACGCTCAGTTTTCTGCGATAACACTGCCCGCAAACCATTTAGATCATTCATTGCTTGCCGATTTACTACAGCAATGCGATCGCCGACTTCCAAGCCATTGCGAGCCGCACGGCTATTTGCTGCAACTTTACTAATGATTACACCGCGTAGCCCAGATTGTTTGTAGCGTTCGGGAACATCAATCAAAATTGCGCCGGCTAGGCGCGCATCGAGTTGTCCTGCATCCAGCTCCTTGGGCTCTGCACGCAATTGCGCTGACAGTGTAATGCGCTGTTTACCACGCACAATTTCTAAACGCACCGGCGCGCCAAGAGGCAACAGACCTTCAAGATTGCTGAGTGCATCCGCGCTTTCAATGCGCTGTTTGTTGGCGGCAACAATCACATCGCCAATTTTTATGCCGGCTATTTCTGCCGGGCTACCGCGATAAATGCGCGAGACCATCGCGCCTTTGCTGAACGGGGTAGTTTGCGATTGTGCGGTTTCTGCTTCTAAGCCCAAGGAGCCACGGCGAACTTCACCATAGGCCATTAGTTGGCGCATGATTTCCTTAGCAAGATTGGACGGGATGGCAAAGCCTAGGCCGATATTGCCAGCGGCACTACCGCGTGGATTAAAACTGGCGACATTGATGCCGACCAATTCGCCATTTAGGTTAACTAAGGCGCCGCCGGAATTGCCGGGATTGATTGAAGCATCGGTTTGGATGAAGTTTTGATAGCCCAAACCCTGCAAGCCGCTGCGGCCAACTGCCGAGACAATGCCGGAGGTGACGGTTTGGCCTAAACCAAACGGATTGCCGACTGCAACTACGTAATCACCAACACGTAGCGTTGAGGAATCGGCGACCGGCAAGGCCAGCAAGTCTTTAGCGGCAATGCGAATCACCGCAATATCGGTGTCAGGGTCGGAGCCAACCGGTTGTGCTTCAAAGGTTCGGCCATCGGAAAGCCCGACCGACACTTCATCAGCACCTTCAACCACATGATTGTTAGTCAGAATAAGGCCGCGCGCCGCATCAATAATGACACCCGATCCGAGCGACTGCGAAATATGCTTAGCCGGCTCGCGAATGCCACGATAATACTCTTCCACAGTAAGCCGATTGGAGCGTATGGATTGTTTGGTGTAAATATTTACCACGGCCGGAGTGACTTTACTTAGCATTGGCGCAAGGGTAGGCATGGCATTGTTGCTGGTTGGGGCTAATGCTTGCGCTTGCGCAGGCGCAATAATCCAATCACTGAGCGGTTCTTGGTGCTTGCCGGGCGTTTCACTATTTATCTGATTGGTAAAGTAGAGCCCGGCCGCAATAGCGCCACTAGCAGTAAACAGACCAGCTAAAGCAAGTGATCGTATCGAAAGTGACATAAGGATTCTCTAGCAAATATTGATTAAAAGTATAGCAAAGCCAAAATATACTGCACTTTATAGCGACGCGCGTGGCCAGTAAAGATAGTGTAAACGCCTGTAAATTAAGCGGGTATGAACGAGGGTTGAAGCTTAATTTTTGGTTGACAGTCTGTTTTTTCAAAGGTAATGTACACAAGTGAAACACAACATATTGTGTTTTTTAAATCATAAACCCCAAGATGTAGTGTGGGACCAAAAAAATAAAACGATAGTTAGAGTTTAGGGAGATAAGTTGTTTATGAGTACACCTCGTTTGGAAGCCGTGCCAGCTCCTAGCCAAAACACCCAGCAAAATGCACTGCCATTACAACCCGCATCCTTGGATATCTGGGATAAAAAATACCGGTTGAAAGCAAAAAATGGCGCGGCGGTAGATCAAAACATCGATGATACCTATCAGCGCGTGGCGAAGGCCTTGGCTGATGCCGAGCCGAATGCCGAAAAACAAGCATATTGGCATGAGCGCTTCTTGTGGGCTTTGCGTCGTGGTGCGATTCCCGCTGGCCGTATTACCTCGAATGCTGGCGCCCTGGCACACAAGCCAGCCACCAGTACCATTAACTGTACGGTGTCGGGTAGCATTACTGATTCTATGGACGGCATTTTAGATAAAGTCCACGAAGCCGGGCTAACCCTAAAAGCCGGTTGCGGCATTGGTTATGAATTCTCAACCTTGCGCCCGCGCGGCGCGTTTGTGGCTGGCGCAGGAGCGCATACCTCCGGCCCGCTAAGCTTTATGGATATCTACGACAAAATGTGCTTCACGGTGTCGTCGGCAGGTGGCCGCAGAGGTGCGCAAATGGGCACCTTCGATGTCTCGCACCCAGACGTGAAAGAATTCATTGGTGCGAAGCGAGAAGACGGGCGTTTGCGACAGTTCAACTTATCCTTACTCATTACTGATGGCTTTATGGAGGCGGTAGCCAAAGATGCCGATTGGCCATTGATCTTTCCGATTAGCCAAAAAGAACACGCGGATGTCAATTTGGATGATGCCAAGCAGGTGGTTTGGCGTGATTGGCCGGTTAGCCAAGGCTACATAAGCCGCGATGACGGCATGGTGGCCTGCAAAATTTACGGCCAGATTCGTGCCCAGCAGTTGTGGAATCGAATCATGGCATCAACCTATGATTTTGCCGAACCAGGCTTCATTCTGATTGACCGCGTTAACGAAATGAATAACAACTGGTGGTGTGAAAATATCCGTGCTACCAATCCGTGCGGCGAACAACCTTTGCCACCGTATGGCGCATGCTTACTCGGCTCGGTGAACTTAACCCTATTCGTGCGTAACCCATTCACCGATCAAGCAGTGTTTGATTGGGAAGAATATAAAGAAGTGGTGCGCGTATTCACCCGCATGCTCGATAACGTAGTGGAAGTGAACGGCTTGCCGCTGGAACAACAGCGCAAAGAAATTGTTCGCAAACGCCGGCATGGCATGGGCTTTTTGGGTTTAGGCAGCACCTTAACCATGTTGCAAATGAAATACGGCTCGAAGCCAAGCTTGGAATTCACTGAAGCAATTTCGCGTGAAATGGCCATTGCTGGCTGGGAAGAAGGCTTAGCTTTGGCTAAAGAAAAAGGCCCCGCGCCAATTATGGATGAAGATTTCACGGTGACTGCCGCCATGCTTCGGCAACGCCCTGAAATGGCGAGCGATGGCTATGCGCTTGGGCAATCGATTAAAGGACGCGTGTTGCATGCCAAATATTCGCGCTATATGCAGCGTGTGGCAGAAGTGGCACCTGAATTAGTGGCGGCCATGGCTGAAAGTGGCACACGCTTTACCCACCATAGCTCGATTGCGCCCACTGGCACCATTTCGTTGTCGCTCGCGAACAATGCCTCAAACGGCATTGAGCCAAGTTTTGCGCATCACTACAGCCGCAACGTAATTCGCGAAGGTAAAAAAAGCAAAGAAAAAGTGGAAGTGTACAGCTACGAATTATTGGCTTATCGCAGTTTGATTAACGATAAAGCCATGCCGTATAGCGCTGACCCGGAAGCGGCGTTGCCTGAGTATTTTGTGGCCGCTGACGACATCTCGCCGAAAGAGCATGTGGATATTCAAGCGGCTTCGCAGAAATGGATTGATTCCTCAATTTCAAAAACAGCTAATGTGCCAACCAACTATCCGTACGACGACTTCAAAGATATTTACACCTACGCGCATCAGCAAGGTTTGAAAGGTTGCACCACCTTCCGCTTTAATCCAGCGGCCTTCCAAGGCGTGTTGGTGAAAGAATCTGATTTGGAAAATACCTTGTATCGATTTGAATTGGATGATGGTTCTGTGGTAGAAGTAAAGGGCAATGAAGAAATTGAATACGATGGCGAAATGCATACCGCAGCCAATTTGTTCGATGCGTTGAAAGAAGGGTATTACGGTAAGTTCTAATTTTTCTTAACCAAACTATTAATAGGTGAACTATGAGTACCAAGAAATCTACCAGCGCTATGCAAGGCGCAGTCAAAAAAGTACAGGATGAAGCTAAGAAAGTGGGCGCTGCTATTTCTAAGAAAGCCGCACCTATGATTAAACGCGTTAAGCAAGAAGTGGCCAAAGCGGAGAAATCCAACGCCGCTAAATCGGTCAAGAAAGCCATTGGCCAAGCCGAGCGTTCTGATGCGGCGAAAGCCGTGAAGAAAGCGATTAACTCGGTAAAAGCTAAGTTAGCAAAAGCGAAACCTGCTAAAAAAGCGCCTGCCAAGAAAGCGGCTGTGAAAAAGGCAGTTGCTAAAAAAGCTCCGGCTAAGAAAGCACCTGCGAAAAAAGCACCGGCCAAAAAAGTCGCTGTGAAAAAAGCAGCGAAAAAGAAATAGACCCACTGTATTAAGCAACCCAGCCAAGCCCTCTTCGCTTTGTGAAGAGGGACTGGTGAATACCCGCAAACGCATATCCAAAAACACCGCTTCAGGAGCACAGGCAACAATGGCTATAAAGATTACAAAAAAAATTAAATCCTATAGCGTGCAAACCACGGAAGAAAAAGCGGCCGCAGATACGGTAAAAGCTGCCGCCGTGCAATTAGCCGCGTTTCCTGTGGCTGAAATCATTCAGATGCACGAAAAAGTTGAGCGCCCGGAAGCTTTGGTTGGCTCAAC
>JAYTOD010000084.1:0-5109 GCA_043747995.1 Arenimonas sp. | reverse complement strand
GCGCTGTCGCATGCCTTTGCTGGCGCAGATGTGGTCGCACCGAGCGATATGATGGACGGACGAGTTGGCGCTATTCGGGAAGCCTTAGAGGAAGAGGGTTTTTGCAATACGCAAATTTTGGCATACTCTGCTAAATATGCTTCCGCGTTTTACGGGCCATTTCGCGATGCAGTGGGTTCAGCTTCGGCTTTAGGCAAGGGTAATAAATATTCGTATCAAATGGATCCGGCCAATATTGAAGAAGCCCTGCGAGAAGTCGCTTTAGATATTGAAGAGGGTGCCGATATGGTGATGATTAAACCAGGCATGCCGTATTTAGATGTGGTACGCCGAGTTAAAGACCAGTTCAATATGCCAACATTTGTGTATCAAGTGTCAGGCGAATACGCGATGATTAAAGCCGCGTCCGGCAATGGCTGGTTAGACGAACGCGCCTGTGTGATGGAATCTTTAATCGCCATGAAGCGCGCTGGCGCCGATGGCATATTGAGCTATTTCGCCTTGGATGCCGCGCAATACTTAAAGGACTGAATGTATGGGCCTTCATAATTCCAATGCCCGCTTTGCTGTGATTGGACAACCCATAGATCATTCGTTGTCGCCGTTTATTCATCGCTTGTTTGCAAAGCAATGGTCAGTTGATTTGGACTATCAGGCTATTGAATGCGCGCCAGAACAATTGCCGAATCAGCTCGCGTATTTTGCAGCGGCTGGAGGGCTTGGCTTGAATGTAACCCTGCCGCATAAACAATCGGTGTTGGCATTATGTGCAACCTTAAGCGAACGCGCACAGCGCGCTCAGGCCGTAAACACACTCACTTACCTAAACGGTGTATGGCATGGCGACAACACCGACGGCACCGGCTTGGTGAATGATTTGACACAGCGCAAGGGCTTTGATTTACGAGGCAGACGTACTTTATTGCTAGGCGCCGGTGGCGCGGCGCTGGGTGTTGCCCCGTCATTATTGGATGCAGGAATTGCTGAGTTGTTAGTCTGTAATCGTAGCCCTGAAAAAGCCGATGTTCTAACTGATATATTGAAAGAGCCTGATCGAGTGCATACGCGCTATTGGCAAGATTTGGATGAACTCGGCCATTTTGATTTAATCATTAACGCCACATCTGCTGGGCGAAGCACTGAGCCGCTTAAATTGCCATTTCATTTAGGCACTAGCCACACGGTTGCTGTCGATTTGAGTTATGGGCGTTCCGCCATTGATTTCTTGGCATGGGCAAAGGCCGGTGAATGCGGCCATTGTTTTGATGGTTTGGGCATGTTGGTGGAACAGGCGGCAGAAAGTTTTTATCTATGGCAAGGCGTACGGCCGGATACCGATGAAGTCTATGCACAATTGCGCCGTATTGCCAATGGTGAGATCGCCAGCGAATGAGTTCAGATGCGCTGGCTTTTGGTGTGTATATTTTAGCCAGCGAAACCGATTGGCAGGACGCGCTTGAATTGGGTTATTGGCAAACACCGTCATTGGTTTCGGAAGGCTTTATTCATGCCGCAAGTCACGAACAGGTGTCGATTGTTTTTGCAAAGCATTTTTCTCAGCAGCAGTCGATTTGTTTGTTGAAACTGGATGAAGCCTCGTTAGTGGATTATCTGCATTGGGATAAACATCCCATCAGCGGCGAACTGTATCCGCATATATATTGCACCATTCCACTGGCCAGTGTGGAGCGGGTGTTGAGCTGGCCTGTTTAGCTCTGCCCTTTACGCCTCGGCAAGATACTTATCTTTCAAACGCACATAATGCGCAGCTGAATAGTACAGCTGTTCGATGTCTTTTTCGCTGAGTGTACGCACGCATTTGGCTGGATTGCCGAGCCATAGTTCGCCGCTGCCCACCGTTTTTCCCGGCGGAATCACTGCGCCTGCGCCAACAAAGCCATTTTTCTTTACCACTGCGCCATCCAGCACGATAGCGCCCATACCAATCAAGCACCCATCTTCAATAGTGCATGCATGAATAATCGCGCCATGCCCAATGGTTACATCGTCGCCGATGATGGTGGCGTAGCCGATTTGGGCACCAACCAGCCAGTCGTGGCTAACATGCACAATACTGCCATCTTGGATGTTGGTGCGCGCGCCAATACGGATGAAATTCACATCGCCGCGGATAACCGTGCCAGGCCAAATTGAGCTGTCGTCGCCAATGCTCACATCGCCAATCACGCTGCAATCAGGATCAATAAACACGCGCTGGCCCAGTTTCGGCAAGATTTTATTGAATGAACGGATGGCAGACATAATCTTGACCTTTTTTCAGCGAATAGTGGGTACAATTCAACAACTCCCACTATTCTAACCGACTGCCATGGAACTTCGCACAGCCTTTGATCGATTGAAACTTGCCCATCTGAATGGCGTGCTTACCTACAACCAACGCATCGATATGTTGGCGCGATTAGATACCGTGGTTAGACGCTGCCGCGAAGACATTGTGGCGGCCTGCAATGCTGATTTTGGTCGGCGTTCGCGCATTGAAACCTTGGGCGCTGATGTGATGGTGACCTTGGATGAAATTAAGTATGCGCGCAAAAACTTGCGTCGTTGGATGCGTCCGCAAAGTCGTTCGGTTAATATCACGTTCAAACCGGCACGCGGTGAAATTCGCTATACCGCATTGGGTGTAGTGGGCGTGGTGGCACCATGGAACTACCCATTCCAACTCGCCATTATTCCACTGGTAAATGCCATTGCAGCTGGTAATCGGGTAATGGTGAAGCCTTCAGAATTCACCCCAAGCGTTAGCGCTTTGCTGGAAAAAATGCTGAGCGAAGTGTTTTCCGATGATGAGGTGGTGGTGGTGCAAGGTGATGCAGCTGTGGGCGCAGCGTTCACGCAATTACCGTTCGATCATTTAATTTTTACCGGTTCAACCGCGGTGGGTAAGCATGTGATGGCAGCGGCTGCGGCTAATTTAACGCCAGTTACCTTGGAATTAGGTGGCAAATCGCCTGCACTTATTACGCCAGAGTATTCAATTGAAAAAGCTGCTGATCGTATTGCGTTCGGTAAATGTTTTAATGCAGGTCAAACCTGTGTGGCTCCCGATTATGTGTTGTTGCCGGAAGCACAACTAGAGCCGTTTATCGCGGCGTTTATGGCCAGCGTCAAGCGCCGGTACCCGAATCTAACGCATGATAGCGACTACACCGGCATTATCAACGCCCGCCAATATGAGCGCTTGCAAGCTTGGTTGAATGAAGCCAAAGCCGCTGGCGTTCGCACTGTTGCTTACGACATAGCGGATAACGCCGAGCAAGCAGAAAATCTGAAACTGATCCCGCCAACCTTGCTGATTAACCCGTCGAATGATTTGAACATCATGAAACAGGAAATATTCGGGCCGCTCATGCCAATCATCACCTACAGCACAATTGATCAAGCCATTGGTTTTGTGTTGAATCGTGACAAGCCGCTAGCCTTTTATTTATTCGATAATGAGTCTGCGCGCGTTGATGCCGTACTCGGCCGAATTTGTGCGGGCTCGGTGTGCATTAACGATGTGATCATTCAGTTCGGCCAAGATGATTTACCGATAGGCGGAGTGGGCGCCTCTGGTATGGGCCATTATCATGGCAAAGATGGCTTTATGACCTTCAGCAAAGCCATGCCGGTGATGTATCAGTCGCGCATCAATGGCATGAAATTGTTTGATGCGCCGTATGGTCGAATCATCAACAAATTAGTGGATTTTCTGACCAAGCCTTAAAGCCTGACTACGTTTTAAAGCATACGCTTAAGCGCATCGTCTTTGCGGATAAAGTGATGATAAAGGGCAGCGATAACATGTAAGCCTATCACCCAATAAAAAGCCTCGCCGATATCGTGATGCCACTCTTCAAGTTGATGAGCAAGTGCTTCGTTTTCCGCCATCAATGTGGGCAGTGCGAAGTCGGTGAATGGAATGAAAATGGTTTTTCCATCGGTCCAAGCGGTCATGATTCCTAGAATCGGCATCACAATAAAAAATGCATATAACGCAAAATGAAAAAATTTCGATAAGCCGACTTGCCAAACAGGTAAGCTTGGTTCAATGCGCGGCATACGGTGTTTCATACGTTGGCTTATACGCACCCAAACCAAAATAAAAATACCAATACCCAGCCAAAAATGCGTTTGCATCATGGCAAAACGGGCAGTGGATCCGCGTTCAAAAAGCCCGCGTTGTTCAATGGCCACATAGCTTAACGCAATCATGATGGCCATTAGCCAATGCAGCATGCGGATTTTTTTTGTGTAGCGGGCGGATTCGAACATACAGGCACTCATTTTGTTGGTTTGAAAGATTGTACCCAACATAGCGGCATTTTGTGAATAATAGAGCATTGCCATTCGAGTAAATACCATGAAAATCGCCAGTTGGAACGTGAATTCGCTGAATGTGCGCCTGCCGCACCTGCTGGAATGGCTGAAAATTGCCGAGCCGGATGTGCTGGTTTTGCAAGAAACTAAGCAGGAAGACCACAAGTTTCCGCAGGCTGAAATTGAAGCGGCTGGTTACCACGTGGTGTTTGATGGGCAGAAAACCTATAACGGTGTGGCGATTCTTAGCAAAACCGAGATTACCGATGTACAAAAAGGCATTCCAGGCTTTGCCGATGAGCAAAAGCGCGTATTGGCGGCCACCATTAACGGTGTGCGCATTATTGATTTATATGTAGTCAATGGCCAATCGGTGGGCAGTGAAAAATACGACTATAAATTGCGCTGGTTTGAAGCCATGCATGCGTGGGTGCAAGACGAACTAACCCGCCATCCAAAACTGGTGGTGCTCGGCGATTTCAACATCGCGCCCGATGACCGCGACGTGCACGATCCGCTGGTTTGGAATGAAGACAGTATTCTGACATCGACTGCCGAACGTGCCGCCTTGCAAAGATTAATGGCGCTAGGTTTGCATGATAGTTTCCGCCTGCATTCCGATGAAGCCGGCGTATTTTCTTGGTGGGATTATCGGATGGCCGGCTTTCGCCGCAATTTAGGCTTGCGCATTGATTTGGTGCTGGTCAGCAATGCCCTAAAAGAACAGGCCAAAGCCTCCGGCATCGAACGCGAACCGCGCACTTGGGAACGGCCGAGCGATCATGC
>JAYTOD010000083.1:0-3372 GCA_043747995.1 Arenimonas sp. | reverse complement strand
CATCACATCAAGTAAGGTAGTACCTGAGCGTGGAAAGCCGATTAAGAAACACAAGTCATCACCTAAGTCTTCATCGCTATTGCTGCTGGCAGCTGGTGCGCCTTGTGCAAGCCATAGTTGCACGGCAGTCATTTGCCGTGGCAAGGCCGCATTATCAGTGCTGCGAGCGCGTATGCTGGTTGCTGCGAGTGCATTGCCTTGTGTGTAGTCAGCGAAAGCCTCTGCATATTGGCCTAGGCGATCTAACACGGTAGCGCGTTCGTAATGAAAAGATTGCACTAAGCGCGGATGCAAGCGCTGCAGATTAATATTTTGCAAGGCTTGCAGAGCCAGTGCGTTATTATTGCGGCGTCGCAAAAGTTTTGCCGACTCAAACAGAATATTACTATCGTCTGGCATGTGTTGCAGTGCGTCATCAACGGCAGCTTGTGCTTCATCCAAATTATTTAACAACTCCAGCGTTGAAATCAGCTCGGCCCAAATATCACTGTCGATTGGATTAATCTGCAATGCCTGACGATAACAGTGAATGGCATTTGGACTGTCCTGCAGTTCTTTGTACAAATTACCTAAATGTCGAAGTGCGCGTGGATCAATCGGGACAATTTGTGCGGCACGCTGCAAAGCATTTTTTGCTAAATCGAACTCGCGCAGGATTTGCCGGCAAATACCTAAGTTCAATAATGCTTCAGCATGATTCGGGTTTAAGGCAATTGCGTGTTCTAAATAGGTAATTGCTTGTGAATTATTACCTTGGTTCATTAACAGTAGTGCGAGGTTTAGTAGTGCCGATTGATAAAACGGAGCGATATCTATAGCCTTTTGATAGGCCTTTTCAGCGCCATGTACATCGTTTTTGGCACGTAATACATGCCCTAAATTATGCCATGCTTGATAATATTCAGGCATGCTTTGAATAGCATTCTCAAAGGCGTGTTGCGCTTCTTGGGCCTGCTTAGCATTGAATAATGCGCGCCCTAAATGATTCAATGCAAAGGCTTTGTCTGGCTGAAATGAAAGTACATTGCGGCACAATGAAATAGCGGCATTCACATTGCCTGAAATTTGAGCGGCAATCGCTTGATCAATAAGGTTTTCAAGGCTTCCATTTTTCGGCAGTGCGTGTAGCAATTGCATGGCTTGTTCATTCATTCTTTCGCCAATGTAATATTCACGTAGAGCATCGGCGCATACACGCAATGCACGGTGTTCATTCAATAATGTAATGGCCTTATTCAGTTTAGATTTGTTGAAGTAAAACTGTGCAAGCAGCAACACGGCATCCGCAGAAACGGGGTGGATTTTCAAGCCTTCTACTAACGCAGTTTCGGCGGCCTCAAAATCATCAGTTTCAGCTAGCGCCTTTGCTTTGGCTAAAATAGTGTTATTGCTCATGAATTATTTCTCGCTTAATTTATCAACAGTCTAAAGGATTGCTCACAGTTTCAGCCACAAAAAACCCTCACAAAGGTGAGGGTAAGATGGTGCCCAAAGGGGGACTCGAACCCCCACGACCGAAGCCGCTAGCACCTGAAGCTAGTGCGTCTACCAATTCCGCCACCTGGGCAAGGTGTTGATTTAAGATAAGCATTGTACGGAATGCACAGTAAATTGTCAAAAATATCAGTATATTACCAATACTTTCAGCATCTTAAACACGATGCGTGTAAGATAGTGGTATGAAAAAAACACCAAAAAATAAAAAAGATGCGTTACCGGCTTGGATGCCAGATTCAATGAAAAAGGCCGGTTCCAGCGGCTCAGGAAAAGCCATTAAGCCTAAAGTAAAAACTGGCTATCCGAAGAAAACGTCGAATACTGGTGCTCACAGCAAGCAGAATTCGCCTTATGGCAAAACTACTGATCCGCATTATCATCGTGAATCACAAAAATACGAAAATCCGATATTAAGCAGAGAAGGCTTACTGAAATTTCTGCGTGATGCTGACGGCCCTATAACCCAGGAAGAATTAGCAAAGTCATTAAAATTGAATTCGCCAGATCGCCTAGATGCCTTGCAACGTCGTTTGCAGGCCATGATGCGTGATGGTCAGATATTACAAAATCGACGTGGTGGATTTGCGGCTGCCGCGCAATTAGACCTTTTGCCCGGCACTGTAATTGCACACCCTGATGGTTTCGGCTTTGTGAAATTTGATGGAGGCGGAGAAGATGGATTTTTGAACCCAAGCGAATTGCGTAAATGTTTCCACGGCGATCGTGTTCTGGTCAGTCTGATCAATATCGATTACAAAGGTCGTAAAAATGTAGCCATTGCTGAAGTGCTTGAGCGCAGAATGACGCGCGTAACTGGCCGTTTTAGTATTCGTGCCGGCATGGCAACCGTTACGCCAGACGACAAGCGCTTAATGCATGAAATTTTGATTGACCCCGATGATCGCGGCGAAGCCAAAGATGGCCAATTAGTCGTCGCAGAAATTACTGCGCCACCAGAAGCGGGGCGCCCGCCAATAGGCAAAGTGCTCGTGGTGCTAGGTGATAAACTAACCGCTTCTAAAGTGGTGGAAATGGCAATACACGGCCATAACCTGCCGCATGAATTTTCCGAAGCGGTGCTGCGTGAAGCCAATGCCATTCCAGTCGATGTGCAGGCCAGCGAACTCAGTGCTCGCGTCGATATTCGGCACTTGCCGTTAGTTACCATCGATGGCGAAGATGCTAAAGATTTCGATGATGCGGTGTATTGTGAGTCCAATAGTAAAGGCTTCCGATTGCTGGTCGCCATCGCCGATGTATCGCATTACGTCCGGCCTGGTACAGCTTTAGATGACGAAGCAATATTGCGCAGTACCTCGGTGTATTTTCCTGGTTTTGTGGTGCCTATGTTGCCGGAAAATTTATCAAATGGTATTTGCTCCTTAAAGCCAAAAGTTGAGCGTCTGTGTTTTGTATGCGATATGCAAGTGGGCTTTGATGGTTTGGTCACTGAATCAAAATTCTATGAAGCGGTAATGTATTCACATGCGCGCTTAACTTACAACGAAGTTTGGAAAGTGATTGGCGAAGAAGATGTCGAACATAAAGCTGCCTTAGGTGATTTACTGCCAGCTATTCAGCGCTTGCATCAGTTGTATGAAATTCTAGCGAAAGCACGCAGCAAGCGCGGTGCGATTGAATTTGAATCCAGTGAAGTACGTTTTGAATTGAATCAGCTTGGTGAAGTTATTCAAGGCGGATTATTGGTTCGCAACGCAGCGCATAAACTCATTGAAGAATGCATGATTGCTGCTAACGTAGAGGCGGGTAAGGCGGTTATTGCTAAACAAGCCTATGCGCCATTTCGTGTGCACGATCGCCCGCCAGAATCGAAATATTCGGATTTGCTGGAATACCTGAAAGAATTTTCTCTCA
>JAYTOD010000082.1:0-4604 GCA_043747995.1 Arenimonas sp. | reverse complement strand
GCTAGATTTTTTTGTGCTAGCGCAATGTGAATCAAGCCAATGTAAGCATCCAGCTGGTTCGGGTTCAAGGCCAAAGTATCCATTAAACCAGCCTGTGCGGCACTTAAATCTTTGTCGCCGAGTAACATCACTGAACGCAGCATGGCATATTCATTGTGCTGTGGAGCAAGCTCAATCGCTTTGTCGATGCTGGATAATGCAGAATTTGGGTTGCCTAGGCTTTGATAGGATAATGCCAACCAATAATGCGACTCAGCTTTTTCAGGCGCTTGCTCGGCCATGGCTTGCGCTAATTCGAGAGCTTGTTGGGCATCGCCAAGCTTCAGAGCAGTTGAAATTTGTTCGGACATAAATACCTTAAAACTACGCAAAACGCTATTGTAACGCGTCTAATGCCTTGGCTACGGCATTTTTCAGCCAGCGCTCAGCAAATCCCTGTAGATGCCAATTCTCAATAAAGCCACAATGACCACCGTGCGCACTGATTTCAAGTTGCACCGCATCCGAGCAGTGCAAGCGTTTCAAGGTATCAATTGGAATAACTGGATCATCTTCAGCAGCTAATATTCGGGTTGGTATCTGCAGATAAGCCAAGCGACTACCGGCCACTGCATACTCTGAAAAATATTCCTCTTCACTGCCCAAATTGGTGTGCTGCTCAACCAGCCATTGCGTTAGGCCGCGCATATCGCGTTGCAGTATGTCGTCGTTGAAAACATGCAGATGCGGAAAAAGCGCACGTTTACGACGCAACGAGCCACGCCATTTTTTCATAAAGTACCAATGATATAACGCAGGGCCGGTTTCTAAGGCACGCATTACCGCTGAGGGATCAACCGGTGGGCAAATAGCAAAAGCACCAGCAATGGGCAGATTGTGACTAGACGCTGCCAAAGCGAGCCGAAGTGCAAAGTTTCCACCGAGTGAGTAGCCGGCAATGAAAAAATGCTGCGGTTTAAATAGCGCAACAATTTGCTGGGTAGCGTCTAATACTTCTTGCAAACGGCAGGAATGAAAAAGTCCTTCATTCAAGCCATGGCTTTGCCCGTGATCACGAAAATTCAGTGCGAACACATCTATGCCTTCAGCTAGTAGCTCGGCAGCACTATGATTGATATAGCTTGATTCGGCACTACCTTCCCAACCATGCAACATCACCACCATGGCATTGTTGTGGGTGCCACCAGGCGCGGCGTAATATAAACCAGACAGGCGAACGCCTTCGGGCAGGTTTAATATATGTGCTTGCCCAGAAACACCCATACCAGCAATACGTTTTAAGCCTGTGCGCTTGCGCCACAGGCTTGAGCTAAGCACCGATTGTAAATGCGCATTTTTAAGCAGCCCTTGAGCTTGATATGTCGATTCGATGCAATGCATTACTGTACTGCCATACAATCCACAATACGTTGCCGGCAGGTATCAGCCATTTTTCGGCGGCCGTCTTCGTTCGGTGCAATGGGCTCCAGAAAATGCACTTCGCAGGCACGGCTTGGTTCACCCAAAACACGAACCATATTACTAAAAAAATTCTCTTTAGCGCCAAACGCCATGATAGTTTGCGCATTGCCTTTATCACCATATTTAATAGCCACAGGCTGAGCAGGTTTATCAGCTAATATTGCCGGCTGAAATATTCGCGCATGAAACACGCCGATGCTATTGCCTGGCAAGGTTTTGCCTTCTGGAAATACGCCAACTGCCTTACCATTTTGCAGGCGGTTAAGCATTTGGTGCATCACGCCATGCAAAGACGCATTATCGCCACGTTGGTGATAGATGGTGCCGCTACGTTTGGCTATACCGCCAATAATTGGCCACTGCTCAATCTCTGCTTTGGCCACAAAACCCATCCAGCGCTGACTATGTAATACCGTAATGTCCAGCCAACTGACATGATTTGCAACAAACAACACAGCGCCCGGCAGCGGGGTACCAAAGCGCTTCATTTTAAGACCAAAAATGCGCACCATAATGCGCGACCACAAACCGACAATCCATTGATCAACACGCTCACCAGACACAGTTAATTTATTTGTCCATGGATACAACAGAAGCAATAATATTGGCAAGCCAATACAAGTATTCAGCAACAACAATGGAGTTCGGTAAGTAATGCGGAACAAACGAATCATGGCATCCTCAAAAAAACAGCCCAACTGTACATGATTGCTTTATATAGCGCATAAAAATGAAAAAGCGCGGCATTGCCGCGCTTTGTATTGAATCAGCAGGCTTAGCGAACACGCAACAAACCAGGACGCCATGCATTACTGACATAACTCGAATTACCACCATAACCTGAACTTGAGCCATAACCGCCGCCCTGCTCTAAATTGCGACGACGATGCATGCGCGCCATTAATTCATCACGACGTAATGACAACCATTCGGCACGACCGACCGCCGCTGCATTTAAGCCGCGTTCACTGGCTTGCTCTTGACGGTACTCACAGAATTCTGAGTAGGCATCAATTTCATGCTTAAGCGCTAGGCTGCTTAGTTCAATGGCAATGGCATCATCAAGATAGCCAAGCACTGGCACGCTGTCTGGAATCATGTCGTCGACTTCAGCGAAATACGCCATAGCACCTTTAACGCGTTCGCGGTCTTCGGCTGGCAAATCCCAGGCTTCATCGGCAAGCATGGCAATTAGCGCGTCAAGCTGGTGCAAGCGTGTGGCAATAAAATCGGGTAGCTCAATAGCGTTGGCATTTAACAATAAAGCTTTTGCAGCAGCTGTGGCTTGTTCTTCAGACTTACCTGCCGCTGCCGCCTGTGCTTTGGCGATAGCTGCCTGGAAATGGCTCAAATCTTTATCGGATAACTCAACGTTGAAAGTTAATGGCATAGTAAGCTCCCTGCTTTGCTAAGTAATGCTACAGAGTATCGTGTTCGTAAATCAGCGTCAATGCAAAGCGCTAAACTTATAAAATTGGCTCAAGCCCTGCACCAAAGGCAGTAATCATTCGCGTGTAGATGGCCTTCAAGCTCATATTTACTTCAGGGAAGTCGCCCACCGATTCAGCACAGGTATCAAAGCGCGGGTCATCGTAGCGTATTGCCGAGCATTCAGGCTTCAGCTGATAACTGGTGGCATACGGCCACGGCCAAATATCGAAAATAGGCAACTGTTCTGATAGTTTGCCCATGGTGTAGTTAAAATTAGCCAAAGCTGGCAGCGATTTACGCGGTGCAATGCTCCATGCATTATCGTAGCGCATGTCGTTTTCAATGCTTGCTGATAAGCGTTGTGCAAAATCAGCATCGTCAATCACCAACATACTTTCGGTATTGTATTCGTCGGAGCGCGGGTCGAAGTTATGGCTGCCAATCACAGCTAAGCGGCCATCCACTACCATCGATTTAGCATGCAAGCCAACGCGCATATTTTCATCGGCGTTCAAAAGGGGGGCTTTTCCACTAGAGCCCGCTGAGCCTAAAATTGCGTCTGTATCGGTGCCTTCTGCACGATGAGCAGCAGCCCAGCCCACAGACTGCCCAACACGCATGAATGCAGATTCGGGAAACGGCTTGAATTCATAAATACGGAAGCCCAGTTCTTTTAAATACAAGCGTTTATATTTGTGCGACAACGCATACGCAGGAAAGGCATCTGTGGCGGCTAGCGAATTGGTTGACACACGTACATCTACCGGATGTTCGCGTTTTTGAATACTACGAAAGGTTTGCCGCGCTAGCCTTGACATGACTAAATATGGGGTTTGCAGCAATACCGTGTGCTGTGCCTGCGAAATAAGTTGATATACCGCATTGGATGCCCGCGCTCTGCTACTGGCTTCATTGTTGTGCTTGTCAGGCAAATCACCATAGAAGCCAATATAGCCAACTTTATTCATATAGAGCTGGATTTCTTTCAAAACGTTATTGGAATCGCTTGCCATGGCTTTAATGGTTTGCATACGCTCCGAAAATGGGCGCGTGGGTAAGGTCAGGTTGTTTTGGTTTAGTTGTGCTTGTAGTAACACTTTTGCCACATCGTCTAGTTGGGTTGCTGATATTGATCGCTGACTGGCCCAGAACGCATTAAAGTTGTCTGCCATTTTTTTGTTTACAGGACCAGCAACCCACACATCTCGGTCACGGTAGTTGTACGCTTGGCCCCAATCAAAATAGCGATCTTGGATATTGCGGCCGCCAACAATCGCCATTTTATTGTCTACCAACAATAATTTGCTATGCATACGCGAATTTAAGGTATCGAACGAAAATAAAATACCCGCGAAAAATTCTGCTTTGTTATTTCTAGCTTGTTTGAATAAGGGACTATACAGCTTCAATTCAAAATTTTGATGCAAAACCGCAAGTTTAGCCTGCAGCTGCGGGCGCGTTAAGCCATACAACTGATCCAGTAATAATCTAACTTTCACGCCGCGCTGCGCGGCGCGCACCAATGCATCCAACACCAAGGTGCCGGTTTCGTCAAAATCAAAAATAAATACTTGTAGATCTATCGACTGCTTTGCACTTTCAATCATATGTAGGCGTGTAAGCAGAGCATCGTGGCCTTGGTCAAGCAAAATCAAGGTGTGTTGCTCAGCACCGGGCTTACTGGCCGAATGTGCGGCATCGGCCAGCGCATA
>JAYTOD010000081.1:0-3033 GCA_043747995.1 Arenimonas sp. | reverse complement strand
TTGGTGGGCGAATAGTGCACAGTAAGATTTTGCGCAGCATCAATATCGCGCAGCGGCAAGCCATCGCCGATTATTTCTAGGCTACTTACACCTGGATATTTCCGCAAAGCACTTGCTAAATCGACCATCCGTTCACTGCCGGCAAACAGTGGCGCTTCTGGAAGCGCAATAACACGGCCATAGGTACTTTTTATGGCTGATGCATCGGCATGTGCAGTCACGATAACCAAATGTTCCGCAGGCGCGTTGCGCGATGGTGGAAACAAACTGAAATATAATGCCGCAGCGCTAGCCACTTGAAAAATTATGAGCGCAATAACTCGCCATACACGTGGCTGCTGTTGCATTGGCGCACGAAAATAATTCCAACATAAGCGCGCACTCGAAAGCAGCACGGCGATAAACAAAATCCATAAACACAATAAAGAAATGTTCATGGTTGCGTTCCATTTCGCAAGGCATCTAAGTATGCTTGCCCGGTTTTGCTCGGGGTTCTCCGCAGTAAAGGTTCGGCAGCTGGCTTTGCTAACAATGGCCAAAGCTGGGCTTTTAATACTAATACGCATGATGCGCAATTAGGCTGATTTTGAACGTCATCCAAAGCCGCCAACACACTGAGTGAATCTGCTGCACGATGTGGATGACTATTTATCCAGGTTTGCATGGCAGAAAAATCTGGCTGCTGTCGTACATCAAATGTGGCTTGATCTAATGCCTGCCAAAAAGCCAACAAAACGGCATCATCATTATTTGCTTTGTTGAGCCAATCATTTCGCGACTGTAGGCCCTTTCGGTCTCCGCTCATCCGCCGCGTTTCATCGATAGGCGGTAACTCGCTGCCAACCCGTGCTAAGTAAATTCGACTAGCCTGTTGCACTTGCTTAATAAAGCCGAGCGCACAGTATTCATATGGCAATGCCTTTTTCGGTTGCGCTTGGCGCAAATTCAGCTCAGCCCGCCACATGTCATTTAACGCGGCGCGTAGTAATTCCTTGGTTTTGCTGTCCAACAAAGTCGCGGCTTCGGCAATGTCGTGCGTGTGTCCAAACTGTTCAAGGATTGCTTGATTACTATTGACCGCAGCAATACTGGCTTTTTTGTTGGGCTGATCATGATCATGTTCATCGGCATGTTGTTGTGGATTTTCTTTGCTGGCAGGATCGACTTTATCAGCGCCGCGGCCGCCCTCGCTTTCTTCACCTAAAAACTGACCATAGCGCAAACGCAAGATGCGCTGATCCACACCAATCGTGTCGGCGCGCGTTTCAAAAACATCCTTACTCAATTTCTTTTGTTCGGCTAGCAACTTTTCGGTATCGATGATGATTTGCCGTTGACTACGGAAATACGCGGGCACCAGTTTTTTCAGTATGCCTTCAACACCGCTAGCTTGAGTTGTGTCTTCAGGCGGCCAGCGCAAAATAAAGCTGGAGCTGCGCGTGGTATTCGCTTGCGGTGCGTGTCGATCGCTGACTGAAAACTGCATAATCACATCATCCCCTGGCGCTAGGCCAAGCGTAGCCAAGTCTAATTGGTAGGTGTAACGCTTTCGCAAGCTACTGCCTTGCCCACTTAAAGCAATAAACCGTTCCGAAAAATTAATATTTTCACCATTACCCTGCGCCAGCTGAATTCTTAACTGTGCATTTCCTAGTCCATAATCATCGCTGGCTTCCATGCTTAGCGGCCAAGCGGCCTGGCCAAATTCCATTACGCTAAGATTCCGATCAGGCTGGATTACACGCAATTGCGGCGCTTGGTCTTTGATGGCATCTAAGCGAAAGCGTTTACCTTGCGCAAGGCGCATACCATCCACATCAATGCGATATAACTGCGATTGATTAAAAACGCGCGCCGCCTGCCAACTATCACCCAAACGTTGCAAAGGCAACTTGCTGCCATCAAAAAAAATGATGCTAACGCGTTGTGGTTGCGGCTGAAAAGTAAGACGCCATTGCAAGCTTGAACCTTCAGGAAATTTTATATTAAGCGAATTTTCACTGCGCACAGCCTTGCCAGTATAAACGGGTGACGAGACAGCGATGCGCGCTTCAAGCAATTGTATGGCTTTGGCCGACTGTGCCTTTTCGCCGGATGGCTTCGCTGAATACTGTTCAGGCATATTGGTTTGATGTGGCCAATACTGCGCTACGGTAATCATCAGCGTGCCAATGCCAAACGCTACCAAGATTTTTTTCCATGGCCAGCTTTGGCGTAAATCAATGGCTTGCATTGCCAGTATTTTTTGTTCAATGCGTTGGCGCTGTATGCTTTGCAAAACGCCAAGCTCCGCTGGTTTTGCGAATACTAAATCGGTACTATTTTCCAATACAGGAAACCGCGCATCAAGCTGTCTAAGCAACCATACATGATTCAATTTTGTTAGCGCAGAATAGGCGAGTAATGTCAGTAATAACACACTGACACTAAGGGCAATACATAGTGCTTGCTGTGAAATAAAACCCGACAACAGAAAATATAAGCCAATAATAATCGGCAAGCCGATAACGGCAATAATCAGCACGCACCGAACCCGCGCTTGTTGTTGCCATTGGCCAATACGTTGTGTTGCGTTCATTGCGCAGCCCAACGATTTTTTGCGCTAGCCAGCCAACGCTCGAATAAAAATAGTAGTGCAATTAGCAGCGTAAGCCATGGACTAATGGGTGTAGGCAATTCTGGCCCAGCGGGAAGATTTTTTATCGGCTTATGCAAACTGGCAAAACTTTGTGTTGGTGCTTCCAAAGCTGTGCTTAGCAAAGCTTGTAAGCGTTCAGGGAAATCCGCTTCAAGTAGAGCAGGCATTGCTTGTGGCGTAAGGGCTTGCTGCCACTGCCAAACGCGACCCTTACCAAGCACAGTGTGTTTTAGCAACAACTGACCTTGCGCCGAGCGCCAAGAATTTTCGCTCCAAGCGTACTTTGAAAAACGGCTGTTTGAAATAATGCTTTCATTAGATAACAACACCGAACCACCGGAACGCACCCATTGCAACAGATTTTCAGGTAGTTCGCCGTTTACCAGCCAAACCAA
>JAYTOD010000080.1:0-5274 GCA_043747995.1 Arenimonas sp. | reverse complement strand
ACGCAACCGCGCCGATGGTAGTGTGATTCTGTCATGCGAGAGTAGGTCATCGCCAGGGTTTTTACCCTAAACCCCAGTTCAAATGAACTGGGGTTTTTTTATTGGGAAATTCGTTAATTTTTAGTTTATATTTGTGAAAACTATGTTATGTTTTGTTAATGAATATCGATGTAATTAAGCGCTAATAATGTCAGCTCTAGCAGAGCATACTGCTGATTTGCAGGCAGCACTTTCGCATACCGCTAATCTGCTGGAAACACGCCCAAAACTAGCCGCAGTTCAGGCTCTGGAAATATTGCGGAATATTCCTGATCAAGCTAATGCACTAATGTTTTATGCATTGTCACAATCTCGTCTTGGTAATTTGCCAGTAGCCGTTGAGAATCTGACTAAACTCTGTGTATTGCAGCCTAACTGGCCGGCCGCACATTATGAATTAGGTAACGCATTAAGTCGCTCGGGATTCGGTGACAAAGCCGTTGTTGCGCTTAAAAATGCCTTGGCACTTCAAAGAGAATTACCGAAAGTCTGGCTCGCACTAGCCGATGTGTATTCAGCGATGGGCGAAGACACTTTGGCGGATAGCGCTTATACCAAGCAACTGCAATACTCAAGTCGTAATCCAGAGCTGATGAGCGCGGCTAAGCAATTGCTTGCTAATGAGGTACCACAAGCAGAACGCACATTAAAAACATATTTACATGAACATCCAACAGATGTGGCTGCAATTCGTATGCTAGCTGAAGTTGCTGCCCGTTTAGGGCGTGATGTGGATGCAGAAAATCTGCTAGCCCGTTGTTTGGAGCTTTCACCAAGCTTTAATTTTGCTCGACAGAATTATTCTTATGTGTTGAATAGAAATAATAAGTTTGCGAAAGTACTAGAGCAATCAGAAATATTGCTGAAATCAGATCCAAAGAATTTAAGCTACATGAACTTAAAAGCGGTTGCCTTAAGCAAAATCGGTGATTACGCCAATGCAATAAAACTTTATGAAAGCGTGCTGGCCGAAAATCCGGGCTACTCCAAAATATGGCATAGCTTTGGCCATACCTTAAAGACAGCAGGATTAACCGAACGAGCTATTGCGGCATATCGTCAAAGCATTAAATTAGAGCCAGCATTTGGCGAGGCTTATTGGAGCTTAGCGAATCTTAAAACGGTCAGTTTCTCTCCTGAAGATGTAACAGAAATGACAGCTCAATTGTGCTTAAAAGAGCTTACCGACGAACAACGCTTCCATTTTGATTTTGCTTTAGGCAAGGCACTTGAAGATCAAAAACAGTATGTCGAATCCTTTCAGCATTACCAAGCGGGCAACTTATTACGCAGTGCCGCGATTGGTTATAGCGCTGAACGTACTAGTAAAAAAGTGGCCATATCAAAAAAATTGTTTACACAGCAATTCTTTGAGCAACGCAAAACGTTTGGTGTTGCGAGTGCTGAACCTATTTTTATTTTGGGTATGCCGCGTGCTGGATCAACCTTATTGGAGCAGATACTTTCAAGCCATTCGCAAGTGGAAGGAACTATGGAGTTGCCGGATATTATTTCCATCACCAAGGATTTATATCGCAAGCAAACTGATACGCGTGCCAAATCATATTATCCAATGTTACTCGATATCAGCCAAGAGCAAGCGAGCATTTATGGGCAACGCTATTTGGACAACACTGCCACACATAGAAAAATCGCAAAGCCATTTTTTATCGATAAAATGCCGAATAATTTTGCGCATATCGCATTAATTCAATTAATTTTACCAAATGCCAAAATCATCGATGCAAGACGCAACCCAATGGCGTGCTGTTTTTCCAACTTCAAGCAACACTTTGCCCGTGGCCAGAATTTTAGTTATGACCTTGACGACATGGGTCGTTATTATCATGATTACGTTGAAATGATGGCGCACTTTGATACGGTTTTGCCTGGCCGTGTGTATCGCGTGCACTACGAAAACATGGTTGAGAATACTGAACTAGAAGTTCGCCGTTTGCTCGCATATTGCGGGCTTGACTTCGAACAAGGCTGTTTAAGTTTTTACGACAACGACCGACCAGTGCGCACTGCAAGTTCCGAGCAGGTTCGGCAACCGATTTATAAAGATGGCGTTGAGCATTGGCGCCATTTTGAACCATGGCTCGAGCCATTAAAGCAGGCCTTGGGGCCTGTGCTTGAAAGTTATCCAAATGTACCAACGTTTTAATTCATTATTAGAAAAGGGAGAGACAGATGTATAAAACTAAAAGTAAGTCAGTAACAAAATATGTTGTAGCCACGTTGCCATTAAGTGCCGCCATTTATATGGCATTGAGTTCGGTGGCGCTAGCCCAGGAAGTACCCGCGCCAACTGAAGAAAAGAAAGCAGTGCTTGATACTGTAACGGTTACGGCACAAAAACGAACAGAAAATTTGCAAAATGTACCAATAAGTATTCAAGTACTGGGTACGCAAAAATTGGCCGAAATGAACGTCAGTGATTTTGACGACTATGCCAAATTGCTGCCAAGTCTGTCGTACACACAAGGCGAGGGTGGTGGCTCAACACCTTATTTTCGAGGCGTAGTGAGTGGCAATGACGGCAACCACTCCGGTTCATCGCCGAGTGTGGGCGTCTATCTCGACGAGCAATCTGTAACTACAATTGGCGGCGCATTAGGCATTCATATCTATGATATTGAGCGTGTTGAAGCTTTGGCCGGACCACAAGGCACCTTGTATGGCGCCAGCTCGCAATCGGGCACTTTAAAAATTATTACTAAAAAACCAGATACCAGTGGCTTTGCTGCTGGCTACGCGCTTGAAGTAAACTCGGTAACCGATGGTGGCAATGGCTTTACTGGAGAAGGGTTTATCAATGTTCCGCTTTCTGATAAAGCCGCATTTCGCCTTGTTGCCTGGGACCAGCATGATGCGGGTTGGATTGATAATGTCTATGGTGAGCGCACTTTTCCTACTTCAGGCATAACCATGAATAACGCCAATCTAGTTGAAGAGGATTACAATACTTCGCACAGTACCGGCGCCCGACTTGCACTGAAACTTGATTTAAATGAAAACTGGTCTATTTTGCCAAGTATTATGACCCAGAAGCAAACCACCAATGGTACGTTTGCGAATGACCCCGTTGTCGGTGAACGTGAAATAACGCGCTACTATCCAGAGTCACTGGAGGACAAATACACACAAGCGGCATTAACTGTTACAGGTAAGTTGGGCAATTTCGATGTGGTGTATGCCTATGCAAATTTAGGCCGCGATATTCATTCCGAATCCGACTACAACGATTATGGCTTCTGGTATGACGTAGTTTCTGGCTATGGAGCATATGCAGTCGATAATAATGGCGATTTTGTGAATCCATCACAATATATTCTTGCTAAAGACAAGTATAAAAAGCAAAGCCATGAGTTGCGTATTTCTTCACCACAAGATAAACGCTTTCGTTTTATTGGTGGATTGTTTATGCAAAATCAATCGCATGATATCGAACAGCGCTATAAGATTGATGATTTTGCCGACATCTATGACGTACCGGGCTGGGAGGATACTATTTGGTTAACTCAGCAAGATCGTAAAGATAACAGCAAGGCAATTTTTGGTGAAGCATCCTTTGATATCACTGATAAATTAACAGCAACGGCTGGTTTTCGTTACTTCGAACAAGTTAGTGGATTGAAAGGTTTTTTTGGTTTTAGTGCGGGGTTCTCACCTAGCTCTTCGTATGGCGAGGCTTCATGTATAGCGGCTGGCAATACCGATCCGTATGAAACAGCCCCGTGTAAAGTATTTGATAAAACCATCAAAGAAACGGGCACCTTGGGCAAGTTTAATCTGACCTATAAAATTGATGACAAAAAAATGATATACGTCACATGGTCTGAAGGCTATCGGCCGGGCGGTGTTAATCGCCGTGGCACCTTGCCGCCGTATCTATCTGATTTCTTGACCAACTATGAATTTGGTTGGAAAACATCATGGTTGGATAACCGCTTAACCTTCAACGGCGCGGCTTTCCGTCAGCAATGGAAAGATTTTCAGTTCTCCATTCTTGGTGCCAATGGCCTAACTGAAATCAAAAACGCCAACCAAGCGCAGATTGACGGCTTAGAAATGGATATTAACTGGGCTGCAACCTATAATTTGGCACTTTCTGGTGGTGTTGCATTCTATGATTCAAAGCTCACAGCTAATTATTGCGGTTTTGTGGATGCTAATGGTGAGCCCGAAACAAACTGTGCTTTCCCTGAAGCTCCCAAAGGCACACGTTTGCCAGTCACCGCTGACTTCAAAGGCAATTTAACTGCCCGTTATACTTTCGATTGGCAAGACTACGAGCCGTTTGTTCAAGCTTCATTTGTCTATGAAGGTAAGCGTAGTTCAGATTTGCGAACTTTTCAGAATGGGATCACTGGTAATTTGCCCTCTCATACAATATTTGATTTGTCTGCAGGCATTCGAAAGAACAATTGGACGCTAAATTTGTATGTCAAAAACCTATTTGATAAAAATGCAGAATTTAATCGTTTCACCTTATGTGCGGAAGCAGTTTGTGGCAATGGTAATCCAGTCGGCAATGTATTTCCAGCGCCACCGGAATACGCTAACGGCCAGGTGTACACCATTGCCAACCAGCCGCGCACCATCGGCTTGCGGTTCTCGCAAGAGTTCTGATTGTTTAGTTTAGCTATAAAAAAACCCCGGCTTGCCGGGGTTTTTATTTATGGGCGAATGACCGTTAATCGAGCCCATAACCAAACTGCTGCTTGAATTGCAGGGCAAATTGCGCGTAGGTAAAACGCTGATTTTGCGGGCCGAGATTTTCGATTTTTATCGCGCCCATTAAAGACGCAATGCGCCCACATGTGGCCATATCCATATCCTTCATTAAGCCAAATATCAGGCCAGCGCGATAAGCATCGCCGCAGCCGGTTGGGTCCACCACTCGAATAGCACTAGCCGCAGGAATATGTTGCATGCCAGTAGCGGTATGAATTTCAGAGCCTTTTTCGCCAAGGGTGATGATGTAGGCTTTCACACGCTCGCTTATCTCTTTTGTGCTTAGGCCGGTTTTGTCAGACATTAAGCTCGATTCGTAATCATTGACGGTTACATACGTGGCTTGTTCAATCATTTGCTTTAGCTCATCGCCATTGTATAAAGGCATGGCTTGACCGGGGTCGAAGATAAACGGAATGCCACATTCGGCAAATTCGCGGCAGTTCTGCAGCATGGCTTCATAGCTGTCGGGCCCAACAATACCAAAACCCACGT
>JAYTOD010000079.1:0-36146 GCA_043747995.1 Arenimonas sp. | reverse complement strand
GTTTGATCTCAGCAATTTTTTTCGGAATATCAATCAACAATAACGTGTTGGTGCGCGGGTCAAAGCTAACACTACCACGCGGGGATAAAAAGCCACGTTGCTGCTGAGAAGCACCGCCACTTGCGCCACCGCCTGAGCTTGACTTACTATTTTCAGTTAGCAGTTTAGCAATGGCTTCAGCATTACCATAATTAATTGCAATATATTCCGTAATCGTTTCTTCGCGGGTTTCAATGGCTATACGCGCATCTTCCTTGGCCTGCTCATAGCTTGCCAATTCCGCTTGTGGGCCAATCCATATAACATTGCCATCACGTCGTTTATCGAGGCCTTTGGCACGAAGCACAATTTCTAAGGCCTGATCCCATGGCACATTTACTAAGCGAAGTGTCACATTGCCACCAACCGTATCTGCGGCCACAAGATTCAAATTTGATTCTTCCGCAATTAACTGCAAAACCGTGCGAACTGGTACATCCTGAAAATTAAAGGTAACAGGGCGGCCAGAATAACCCATAGTTTTTTTACCGCTAGACACGGCGCCTGTATTGGCTAAGTTATTTTTAGTATTTTTGTTTGCCGCAATTTGGGCAACTTTTGGACTAATCTCAACAACGTATTCATTGCCGGTTTGATAGGCCAATATATCGGCTTTATTTTTGGTGTTAAGCACTAAACGCGCGCTATCTTTATCTGTACGCACATTTACATTCAACACTGGCGTTGAGTAGCCAGTTACATCCATACTACGCTGTAAATCTTTTGGTATCTGCACATTACTTAGATCTAAAACAATTTCCGTGCCGAACTCTTTCAAATTTGCAATTGCACCAGATTCATTGAATTTAACCACTAAACGTCCAGCACCATTCTCACCTTGTTTGAAATCAATTGCAGTTACCGCTAAAGAATTCTGTAACGACACATTGCTATCGATAGTAAGTACTAAAGTATTGCCTTTAGATTGTGTTTGGTAGCTGATATTTTTTGACAGATCGACAAGTACGCGGGTTCTACCGCTGACTTCTACAGTATTAATAGACTTGACCAATCCGGCACCGATGATGATTTTTTTCTGTGCAAGCGCATTCAATGTGTCTGGTAAGTCAATAGCAATTCTAGGCGGGCTATCTGTACTGAACGCTTTTACGTCCTGGATTGGGTTTGCAAATTGCAATGTAATAGCTGTTTTACCGTCTGCAAGACTACTACTTTTAATTTCTTGCAAGGTATTCGCTGCAGAGGTCTGTTGCGCAAGCATTAAACAGAGAGCCGTAACCAAACACACAAACTGGATACGTGTGTTATTCGTGTTTTTGATGATGTTTATCATTTTTTATCCCCACTATTTAATTCGTCCATAGCAATATGCGCTTGTCTTTCAATCCAGCCACCACTGCCATCAGGCACTAATTCGACCAATTCTATTTTGTTGGAAGAAACCGATAAAATACGACCGTCGCTTTGGCCCAAGTAGACGCCAGGAGTAACTCGATAGGTGACTTTATCTGGCGCAAGTACTAAACCCTTTAAATTTGAACCAACGCCAATTGTTCCAACCATGCTCAAGCTATCTAGAGTAAATGCTTCCAAAGGCTGGCGGCGGCGATTTAAATCTGGGCTTGGGCCACTGTTACTTGCCATCCGGTTCAATGGCGGCTTAGCAAATGGATCACGCAGACCAACAGGTGAATAAGTTATGACCGGAGGATCTTCTATTAAAGGCAGGGGATCTAATGGCGGCGCAGGCCTATTTTTCACAACATTTATCCATTCACGCAGATCAGAATCGCCTTTAGTGCAAGCCGAAAGCAGTAAAACCGAGGCTAGCAATAACCAATGCTTTTTGTTTATTGTTTTTTTCATGATTACTTAACCTCCGTTGACGCGCCAGATGCAGCATCTTGTTCATCTGGATCAAGATAACGATAGGTTTTAATTGTCCCTGCCATTTCAAGCAATTCATCATTGGTGCCGCGGGGCTTCAATGAAATATCATGCATGGTCATAATAACCACGCGCGGCAGTGATGCAACACCGCTCATAAAAGCACCAAATTGGTGATAGTTGCCTACCATACGAATTGAGATTGGTTTTTCAGCATAGAATTCTTTAGGCTCTTCTGGGCCAGGTTGAAACAGTTCATTAGTGATGCCACTTGCCAATGCCTGCTGCGAAACATCTACAATCAAATCGGGCATTTCGTTTTTACTAGGTAGCTGCCGCAACATTTGCTGAAGAATAATCTCCATTTGTGCTAACTGCTGTTTCAATGGCTCCAAATTAGATGCACGCGCTTGCTTACCTTCAAAATCGACTCGCAGTGTTGCTTCTTCAGTTTGAAGAGTCAGCATTTCATCGCGTTTACTTTTTATTATTAAAAACCATGCTGCCAACACAATAATGAAAACCAAGAAAGTACACACAGCATATTTGAGGTGAGGCGGCCAAGACCCTGATGTTTTGAAATTAATATCTTTTAGGTCAATATTTTTCATGGGCCAGCCCCCTGATCCGTAGTTAAATCAGTAACGTCTGATTCTGCGTCGGCAACTACTGACTGTTTAATTTTCGCATTCAAGATAAACTCATAAGGAAGACTGCGGTCTCCACCTCTAGCTTCAATAACTGTCAAATCAGGCTGTGAAATAACCGGTGATGCCATGATATTTTTCATATAGCTACTTACTCGGGCACTTGATTGCGCACGCCCTTGAATAACTAAATCTGAGCCAGTTTGTTTAATGGTTGAAATCTGTGCACCATCTGCAATAGATTTTGCCAGTTCACTAAATAAGCTGACCATTTCGTAACGCTTACCTTGCAATTCTTCGATAACCCGTTTACGCGATAAAAGTCCTTCTTTGCGCTTATCCAACTCTTCGATTTCTTTAATTTTAACCTCAACAGCCGCAATTTCTTGGCGCAATAAATTATTACGACTTATTTGCCCAGATACCTGTCCAGAATAATATAAATACACCAATGTACTCAGCAATAAGCCCACAATTAGAGCCAGACCTAACATGTTATTGAACTGTCGTTGCAGAATTTTTCGACGTTCTTCACGCCAAGGCAGAAGATTTATTTTGGCCATTAGTCAAAACTCCTTAACGCTAAGCCGCATGCAATAAGCAACGCCTGGGCATCAGCTGCCAGCGCATGCGCTTGCACTCTTGGGTTAACTGTCATGCTGGCAATTGGGTTGGCCGTGATTGTGCCAACACCTAAATGTTGTTCTATCACCTGTTCCATGCCACTAATCGTTGCGCAACCGCCAGCCAGTACAATTTGATCAACACGAGAATAATCGCTACCCGAATAAAAGAACTGCAATAAGCGACTAATCTGTTGTGCAACACCCTCTTTAAATGGCTCTAAAACCTCAGACTCGTAACTTTCTGGCAAGCCCCCAAGTTTTTTGGCAGCGCCCGCTTCATTGAAACTTAAACCATAGCGGCGCATAATTTCATCGGATAATTGCTTGCCGCCGAAAACTTGCTCACGTGTATAAATACTACGGCCGTCTTTAATGACATTTAAAGTAGTTAAGTTAGCGCCGATATCCACAACTGCAGTTAGGTTATTAACCGGTATATTGTGTTGCCTAGATATTAATTTGAAGGCTGCTTCAATGGCGAACACTTCTACATCAACGACTTTGGCGGTTAAGCCTGCAAATTCAAGTGCGGCCTGCCTTGCTTCAACGTTTTCTGTACGGGCGGCTGCAATTAACACTTGAATAGAATCGGTATTTTCAATCGCGCCTAATTCTTCATAATCTAAGCTCACCTCATCCATTTGATAAGGAATATGATTTGATGCCTCATCATAAACTTGTTGTTCCATGGACTCTTCATCCAAGCCGCCAGTCACAGTAATGACTTTAGTGATCACGGTAGTGCCCGACACAGCCACGGCTGCATATTTGGTTTTACTTCCAGATTTTGCAATCGCACGTTTAATTGCAGCGCCGACAACTTCAACTTGGGTAATGTTTTTTTCGTTAACGGAATTTGGTGGCAATGGCTCGACACCATAATGCTCAACACGATATCGCCCAGCCGATTGGCTCAACTGAAGCACTTTAACTGCCGCAGAACTGATATCTATCCCGATTAACGGCACTGACTGTTCACCGAATAATTGCACTGGTTCCCCCAATTAGGCACTTAGATGCCATTCTTATGCTATTACATTAAATAACAATTTTTATGTTTTTAGCAAGTTTTTTAGCTAAACGCCTCTAAATAACTTGCCTGAAGCCAAATTCCCATAACCAATTATAGAAGAGTTACAATTATTCCATATGTTAAATACATCACGAATATGATAATGCTTAAAACAATTAAATGGCTGATTGGCTTAGCACTTTTAAGCTTTGCAGGGCTACTAGTACTGGGCGCTATCGTGTATTTCACGGTTCTGCCAAGCCTGCCAGATGTTTCCGAGCTAAAGCGTGTTGATTGGCAGATGCCTTTAACTGTATATAGCAAAGACGACAAATTTATTGCCGCATTTGGTGAAAATAAGCGCTTTCCAATCGATATAAAGAATGTTCCGGCGCAAACCAAAAATGCCGTTATTGCCATAGAAGATGCGCACTTTTATGAACATTTCGGTGTAGATTGGCGAGGAATTGCACGCGCAGTCTGGCTAACTATTTCTACCCGTGATGAGCGCGTTCCGGGTGGCAGCACCATCACCCAACAAGTTGCCCGTAATTTCTTCCTAAGCAACGAATACAGCTATTTCCGCAAATTCAAAGAAATGCTGTTAGCAATAAAAATGGAAAAAGAACTGAGTAAAGATGAAATTCTCGGCCTGTATTTGAATAAAATATTTTTCGGCAACCGTTCATATGGGATTGTTGCAGCTGCTGATTACTACTATGGCAAGCCGCTCAATAAACTAACTTTAGCCGAAACAGCTACCTTGGCCGGCATACCGAAATTTCCATCCACTGGTAACCCACTCAGCAATCCTGCGCGCTCAAAGATTCGCCGTGATTACATCTTACAGCGTATGTTTGAGGAAGGATTCATTAGCCGTGATGATATGTTGGACGCACAAGCGCAACCTAATACTGCAAAACGACACGAACAAACCACTGAATTGCATGCGCCTTATTTAGCTGAAATGGTTCGACTTGAAATGGTTCGCCGTTATGGTGAGTTGGCAAATACTGGTGGCTTTAAAGTCACTACCACTATCAACAGCAAAGACCAGCTCGCGGCGGAAAGAGCCGTTCGTAATGGCTTAATGGAATACGGCCGCAGGCACGGCTGGCACGGCGCAGAAGCGAATATTGTGCAAGCCCAAAAGAGCAGAAGCATGCTACTTAGAGAGTTGAATGCACGGCCGGTGATTGATGATTTGCTGGCCGCCTTAGTGCTTTCGGTTAACAACAGCAAAGCAACACTCCTACTTGCTAATGGCCAAGAACTGAGCATTGGCGCAAGCGCGGCCAACGGAACCGGTAAAAGCCTTTCTGGCGCAATCCAAGGTGGTGATGTGGTGCGTTTAACAAAAATAGGCAACACATACCAACTTACGCAAATTCCATCCGCACAAGCAGCACTGGTGTCCATTCAGCCCGAAGACGGTGCTTTGCGCGCCATTGTTGGTGGATTTTCCTATTCAACATCAAACTTCAACAGAGCAACTAGTGCCAAACGGCAACCTGGCTCAAGCTTCAAGCCGTTCGTGTATACCGCATCCTTTGAGCGCGGCTATTCGCCCTCCAGCATTGTGCTGGATGCACCCGTAGTGTTCCGCGATAGAAATGGTAATGTATGGCGCCCACAAAATGATCGCGGCGGATTTCGTGGCCCAATGCAATTGCGCGAGGCCTTGGTTCAATCACGTAACTTAGTTTCTGTGCGTTTGCTTGATGGTATCGGGATGAATTTTGCCAGAGAATACATCACCAAATTTGGCTTCAGTAAAGACAGTATTCCAGCCAATCTGTCTATGGCATTGGGCACTGCATCGCTAACGCCGATGTCGGTTGCGCGCGGTTATAGCGTATTCGCCAATGGCGGCTACCTTGTTGAACCATATTTTATACAGAGCATCAGCAATTCAAATGGTGTCGTGGTGGCCTATACACATCCCAAGCTTGCCTGCGCCACCTGCCCAGAGCGCTTTGCTGGCGATGTGTCCAAAGCCAGTGTGGTGGATGGTTTTGATTTAAGCTCAGAGCGCCTTGCGGGCGAACAGGCTTTAGTGTCGAGCGCCAACTTTGACCCAAATTTCATTGGCCCAGCAAGTGTTGCTTTAGCGCCGCAAACCATTGATGAACGCAATACCTTCTTAATTAACGATATGATGCTTGATGTGGTTAAACGTGGCACAGCGGTGGAAGCTAAAGTGCTGAATCGTGCCGATATTGGCGGAAAAACCGGCTCAACTAATAATTACCGCGACGCTTGGTTTTCTGGTTTTGGTGGAGATCTTGTCACCACCGTTTGGGTTGGTAAGGATAACTACAAAACATTGGGTGGCGGCGAATACGGCGGGCGGGCGGCGTTACCTATTTGGATCAACTTTATGCGCGATGCGCTAGATGGTGTACCACTCAAAAATATGCAACCACCTAGCGGTATTGTGAAGTCAGCCAATGGCAACTATTTCAAGGCCGAGCAATTCGATCTTGAAAATCAGAATGTACCATCAAGCGAAAATTACCAAGAATATTCAGAGCAGTCGTACGATATTTTCTAAATAAAAAAATGCCCCGTTTGGGGCGTTTTTCATCGTGAGGCGAGCGCTTTATAATCGCGATTGACTGCGCCTGTATAAATTTGGCGTGGACGGCCAATTTTGTTTTCCGGATCATTTTGCTGTTCCAGCCAATGTGAAACCCAGCCTGCAGTGCGGGCAATGGCGAACATCACCGTGAACATTTCATTAGGAATGCCCAGTGCTTTATAAATAATACCCGAATAGAAATCTACATTCGGATACAGCTTACGTTGGATGAAATAATCATCTTTCAATGCCGCTTCTTCCAAGCGCATCGCCACTTCCAATAACGGATCATTCACGCCGAGCTCATTAAGTACTTCATGGCACATTTCGCGAATGATTTTTGCGCGTGGATCAAAGTTTTTATACACACGATGGCCAAAGCCCATCAAGCGGAAACCGGATTCTTTATCTTTGGCCTTATCAATTGCACTACCCACGTTTTCTGGGCGGCCAATTTCATTTAACATTTGAAGCACCGCTTCATTAGCGCCACCATGCGCAGGACCCCACAACGCCGCCACACCCGCAGCCACACAAGCATACGGATTGGCACCAGTTGAACCGACTAGGCGCACGGTTGAGGTTGAGGCATTTTGCTCATGATCAGCATGCAGGATAAATAATAAATCCAGCGCTTTAGCTGCAATCGGTTTCAATTTCAGTGGCTCACTCGGCACTTCAAACATCATGTGCAAAAAGCGATCAACGTATTCAAGATTATTCTTCGGATAACGAATTGGCCAACCAATGGAATATCGATAGCAGGCCGCGGCAATGGTTGGCACTTTAGCCAGCAATCGAATAGCGGCTAAGCGGCGCTGCTCAGGGTCTTCTAAATCGAGGTGGCCATGATAGAACGCGGCCAATGAGCCAAGCATACCGGTCATCATTGCCATCGGATGTGCATCATGACGAAAACCGTATAAAAACGAACGGAACGCCTCATGCATCATGGTGTGATGGGTGACTTCATGTTCGAACGAATTAAGCTCTGCTTGATTCGGCAAATTGCCATTCATTAAGAGATAGCTGACTTCGGTAAAGTTGGAATGCTTGGCGAGCTGTTCAATTGGGTAACCGCGGTACATCAGCACGCCGGCATCGCCATCAATGTAAGTAATCGCACTACGGCAGCTGGCGGTTGACATAAATCCTGGGTCGTAGGTAAACGTACCAGTTTCTTTATAAAGCTTGCCAATATCGACACAATCCGGACCAACACTACCCGACAGCAAAGGCAGCTCAACGGATTTTTCACCCGCTTGAAGTGAGAATGATTTCTGTGACACTGCAAACTCCTGTTACGCCCATAATCGAGCTTCATTGATTTCAGTAGATTATTATCGCACAGCTCTGTGATGCCGTCATCGGCTAAAATAGGCAAAAAAAAACCACCCGAAGGTGGTTTTTGCAAATTATTTGGCGTAACGCTTGCGGAATTTATCAACTCGACCGCCGGTATCCATAAGCTTCTGCTTACCAGTATAGAACGGGTGCGAAGCAGACGATACGTCGATTTTGATCAAAGGGTATTCTTTACCATCTTCCCATTTGATGCTGTCCTTAGTGAACAAGGTTGAACGTGTTAAGAACGAGAAATTCGAGGTGACGTCCTGAAAGACAACGTCGTTATATTTAGGATGGATATCGGCTTTCATGGAAAAACTCGCTGAATAGGCGTGAATAAAGAGAGCAATTATAGCTTTAATCTACTACGTTGAGCAAGCCCTGATGGGGATTTTTCAGTTAAACACCGTAAAATCGACTTGAATCAGTCAATTAGTCGTGTTTCTGCGCTATCTGCGCGCAGTTGTCGCTTAAGCTTGTGCAAAACGCACGGCGCTGCCAATCCAACGTTTCACGATAGCTTCTGCCAGCTCCGGGCGCTCGCTCAGCAATTGATTAGCTAATGCAATAACATCTGGCAATAAGCTTGCATCACGCACTAAATCGGCAATGCGGTAGCCTAAATCACCGGTTTGCTTGGTACCCAATACTTCGCCCGGGCCACGCAACTGTAAATCTTTTTCAGCAATGATAAACCCGTTGTCGGTTTCGCGCATCACTTCAATGCGCTGCTTAGCCATGGCAGACAGCGGTGTTTTGTAAAGCAATAAGCAGTGCGAAGCGACACTGCCCCGCCCGACCCGACCACGTAACTGATGCAGCTGTGCTAAACCCAAACGCTCGGCATTTTCAATTACCATCACACTGGCATTTGGCACATCCACACCCACTTCAATAACCGTTGTTGCCACCAAAACTTGAATTTCATTGGCTTTGAAATCTTGCATAATCCGCGACTTCTCATTGGCCGCTACCTTGCTATGCAAAAGCGCCACAGTGCAATTCGGCAAGCACTGAGAAATAAGCTCAAAGGCGGCTTGCGCAGATTGCGCCTGAATCTCTTCGCTTTCATCAATGAGCGTGCACACCCAATACACCTGATGGCCTTGTTGGCATAAAAGATGTATGCGCTCAATCACTTCCTCACGTCGGCTATTGGCTAGCGCAACGGTTTGCACTGGCGTGCGGCCAGGTGGCAATTCGTCAATAACCGACACATCCAAATCGGCATAAGCCGACATAGCCAAAGTACGAGGAATTGGCGTTGCCGTTAAAATGAGTTGATGCGGTGAATATTCGCCACCATCGCCTTTATCGCGCAAGCTTAGGCGCTGATGCACACCGAATCGGTGTTGCTCATCAATAATCACCAAACGTAAATCTTGGTAGTGCACATGGTCTTGCATCAACGCGTGGGTACCGATAATCATCGATATGCCACTGGCAATTTGTTTCAGATGCTTTTTTTTCATTGCCACTGTTTGCCGGCTAACCAAAAATACTACCTCTATTCCTAATGGCTCAAACCATTCCCGAAAGCTTCGCGCATGTTGTTCGGCCAGCAATTCGGTGGGTGCCATTAAAGCCACTTGCCCGCCGGTCGCAATAACTGACAACGCCGATATAGCAGCCACCACAGTTTTGCCACTACCCACATCGCCCTGCACTAAACGCAACATGGGCTGGCCTAATTGCATATCGCGCTGAATTTCTACCGTTACATTGCGTTGCGCTTTGGTCATTGAATATGGCAATGCATCAAGAAATTGTGCGAGCACTGGCGCATGCGCATCGCTTTTTTTGGCAGGCTTTGATTTTATCAGCGCACGTTTTTGTCGCAAACTCAAATGGTGCGCCATCAGTTCCTCAAAGGCTAAGCGTTTAATGGCTGGATGCCTGCCTGAGACTATATCAGCCATGGATGTGCCGATTTCTGGCTGGTGAATACTGCGCAATGCAACGGCTAAAGGTGTAAGCCCTAAGCGATTTAGAGCTGCTTCCGGCAGTAATTCCAAACTACCATCATCCGGCATAAAGCGTAAAGATTGATGCACCAATTTAGCTAAAGTGGCGGCGCCTATGCCTTCATAGTTTGAATACACCGGGTCTAATCGATCTTTGCAGACACCCGCTTCTTGCTCGGTAATAAAGCGATAGCTAGGATGCACGATTTCAAAGCTATTTGCGCCTAAGCGAACTTGCCCATAGCAACGCAGTAGTTTGCCCGGCAAGAATTGATTAGATTGATTGTTGGAATAATGAAAAAAGCGCAGGCACAACTGCCGAAGCGATTCATCTTCTACCATCACTTTCAGCATCGGCCGAAACCGAAAGCCGCGTTCAACTGCCACAACGCGAACCTCAACTTGTGCCACTTGCCCAAGCTGTAATGCATCGAGCGGCACAATGCGGGTACGATCCTCGAACGCTATCGGCAGCTGTAGCCATAAATCCTGCAGCGCCGTGATTCCACGCTCAGCTAGTTTTTTACTAATGGCAGGGCCAGCGCCATGCAATACCGAGATGGGTTGCTGGCCTTGTTGATTGAAATCAGTTTTTGGCAAATTCACTTAACTCAGCACGAGCACAGCATCTACTTCAACATTGGCGCCGCGCGGCAAGGCTGACACTTGAATGGTAGAACGAGCCGGATATGGCGCTTGAAAATACTCCGCCATCACCATATTAACCACTGCAAAATCGGCCAAATCGGTTAGATAAATCCCAACCCGCACGATATCGGACAAACTGCCATTAGCGGCGGCACAAACTGCCTTCATATTTTCAAAAACCTGTCGAGTTTGCTCCTCAATATCGCCTTCTAGCAATGTTCCGGTACTTGCTTGCAGAGGTATTTGACCAGACAAATATACCGTTTGGCCAACACACACAGCCTGAGAATATGGGCCAATAGCGGCCGGTGCGAAATCGGAATGAATAATCGTTTTTGGCATGCTCGTTCCTGTTATACCCGCTCAACAGAATAAACCACATTCAATCGGCGTGTTCGTCTAATCACATCCGCTAAGTGCTTACGGTCTTTAACCTCAATACAGAAAACCATTACTGAAATTCGTGTGTCACGTTCTTTGTAGTTCACCGAATCAATATTGGAATTGCATTCGGCCACCGCAGCAGCTACTTTGGCCAATGCGCCGGGCTTATTTTCAGTTTCAAAGCGCAGCTCAACGCGGAAATCGCCTTCCACTTTTCGATCCCAGGCAATAGGCACCCAACGCTCTGGTTTCTTTTTATACTCGGCCACATTCGAACAATCCAAACGGTGCACAACCACACCTTTACCAGCGGTGAGAAAGCCCATGATGTCATCACCAGGAATCGGGTGGCAGCAGGTTGAGAAAGTCAGAACACCGCGTTCACTGCCATTGATCAGAATTTCTTCATGGTAGCCAGAGCTTGTTTCGCTGCTTAGCAGCGACTGTTGGTTTGGCTGCAACGCTCTTGCCACCTGATCAGGCATTCGATTGCCTAATGCAATATCGGCCAGTAATACTTCTAAGCGTGGGTATCGGTTGTCGTTAAGGAATTGCTGGAGCTGCTCAGCGGATACGTTATCAAGTGAGGTATCGAGTTGTTCAAGCGCACGATCAAGCATACGATGCCCGAGATTAACAGCATCTTCGTGCTCAATGCGTTTTAAGAAATGCCGAATCGAAGTGCGTGCTTTCGAGGTGACCACGAACTCAAGCCACTGCGGGCTAGGGTTTGCTGATGGCGCAGTGATGATCTCAATGGTCTGGCCGCTGAGCAGCTTGGTACGCAAAGGCACCAAACGCCGATCAACACGGCACGCCACCGCATGATTACCGACATCGGTATGCACCGCATAGGCAAAATCCAATGGCGTAGCGTTTTTAGGCAGAGATAATATTTCACCTTTCGGTGTAAAAATATACACTTCGTCAGGAAACAAATCGATTTTAACGTTTTCTAAAAACTCAAGCGATGGCAAGGAGAACTCATCACTACTAATTAAATCTTTAACCCAATTTTGCGCGCGTGTTTGTGCATTACTGCTCACCGAGCCGCGGTTTTTATAGACCCAATGCGCTGCAATACCGCGCTCGGCCACCACATTCATTTCTTCAGTGCGAATCTGTACCTCAACCGGCGAGCCAAGTGGGCTGAACAGAAGCGTATGCAGACTTTGGTAGCCGTTGGCTTTTGGAATAGCAATGAAATCGCGAAAACGACCTTCCAATGGCTTCATCAAGGAATGCACTGCACCCAATGCTTGATAGCATTGGGTAACCTTTTTTACCACCACGCGAAAGCCAAACACATCCATCACTTCGTTGAATTTTTTTTGCTCATCTCGCATTTTGGTGTATACGCTCCACGGCCCTTTAACGCGCGACACCAAACGAAACGGAATATTTTCAAGTGCAATGCGTTGTGCAAGCTGCGCTTCAATTGTGGCCATTGCTTCTCTGCGCAATTCTGGCTGATTGGCTAATTGCTTTGCAATGATGTTGTAACGGAGCGGGTACAGTGCTTTGAAGCCTAAATTCTGCAACTCAGATTTAATTACATTGATGCCGAGCCGCTGCGCGATAGGTGCATATATTTCAAGCGTTTCAAGTGCAATGCGGCGACGTGAATCGGCGCTTTTAGAATCCAGTGTGCGCATATTATGCAAACGATCAGCAAGCTTGATAAGAATCACACGAATGTCGCGCGACATCGCTAGCATCATTTTCCGGAAACTCTCGGCATCGGCTTCTTGGCGATTATTAAATTGGATTTTGTCTAGTTTAGTAACGCCTTCCACCATTTCTGCAACACTTTCACCAAATGTTTCGGCAATAAAGCTTCGTGTTAGGCTGGTGTCTTCAAGTGCATCATGCAAAATGGCAGCGCATAAGGCCTCACCATCAAGGCGCTGATCAGCCAGAATTTCAGCAACAGCAATTGGATGTGTGATGTACGCCTCGCCGGAATTGCGAGTTTGGCCTTGGTGTGCCAATGCGCCGAGTTGATAGGCGCGGCGAATTTTTGCCAGCATTTCTTCAGGTAAATACAGTGCCGCTTTATGCAACAAGCGCTCAGCCAACTCCGGGCAAGGATCCGGGCATGGCATATCGAGATCAAGCATTGGCGTAAGTGGCGCATTCATCCTTCAATCCTACGCAATAAAAGCTTTTAAAACAAGCATTTCGTTAGCATTAGGCATAAAAAATACCGGCTAAAAAGCCGGTATTTTTTTAAACATATACGAGAACTTATTCGTCGCCGGCTTTAGCTAAATCGTCATCAACCACTTCTGCCGCGGCCCACTCAAGTGCTTCGCGTTCACGGCGTTCGCGTTGTGTACGCTCAACAGCATTTATCACGCCATTATCAATGGAACGATTAGCAATTTCGCGCAAGGCCAAAACGGTTGGTTTTTCTGTTTCGATGTGTGCGTTTTCCAAAGTACTTGGTTCACCTTTGGCCAATTGACGGGCACGCTTGGATGCCATCAGTACCAATTCAAATCGGTTGTCTACCACTTCCAAACAATCTTCAACGGTAATACGCGCCATAAAATCTCCGTGCGCCGGTTAATTTAACCAGCAATCAATTAGTTACATGAACTGAGCATTATAGCCTATAGCGCCTTTAATACCAAGCGCAGCCCACTTATTCAGACAGCAAATGTTCAATCAGCGCCTGATGACGAAGCGTTTGCTGCGCCACTTGCAGCCTTTGCGCGCTGAAGATGGCAGTAACTTCTTGAACAGCTTGGTCAAATTGCTCATTTATCACCACAAAATCGAATTCATGATAATGGCTCATTTCCTCGCGGGCGCCGGCTAAGCGTTGTGCAATGGTTGCTTCGCTGTCTTGTCCACGGTTGCGCATGCGGTTTTCTAAGGCTTGCCTTGATGGCGGCAAGATGAAAATGCTTTTGGCTTCAGGAATTTGCTCACGAACCTGACGCGCGCCCTGCCAATCAATTTCCAACAGAACATCTAAGCCTTTGTCGAGCAATGGCAATACCGAATTTCGCGCCGTACCTTTGTAGTCTTTGTGTACTAGAGCATATTCAAAAAATTGGCGTTCGGCAATCATCTGCTCGAATTCTGCTTTGCTGATGAAATGGTAATGCTGGGCGTGCCGTTCGCCGGGCCGCGCGGCTCGCGATGTATAGGAAATGGACAATACCACGCCATCAACACGTTTCAGCACCGCATTCACGATACTGGATTTACCTGCGCCCGAAGGTGCCGCCACAATGTATAAAGTTCCTCGCATCATTCGAGATTTTGCACCTGTTCACGGATTTGTTCAATCAGCACTTTCAATTCTACCGAGGCTTTGCTGGTTTTTTGATCTACCGATTTGGAGCCGAGCGTATTCGCTTCGCGGTTGAACTCCTGCAGCATAAAATCTAAACGCCGCCCAACAGCTTCTGGTAGGCTCAGAATACGCCGCGCCTCCGAAATATGGCTGGTCAGTCGGTCTAATTCTTCATCAACATCCATTTTTTGCAGGTTTAACACGATTTCCTGTTCTAACCGGCCAGGATCGAGCGGCAGTTTAAGGTCGGCTAACTTCGCTTCCATCCGGGCTTTTAATACGCCGCGAATTTCGGGCAAATATTCGCGTATTTGCTGCACAATCTGTTCAATGCTTTGCAACCGATCCAGCATAACTTGAGCGAGTTTACCGCCTTCACGGCCACGTGCTTGAATAAACTCTTCTAGCGTGCTTTCAAGCTGCTGTTTAGCCAATGTCGCTAATTCATCGGTGCTTGAGACTTCTTCTTGCATCACACCCGGAAGTTTCAACAATTCAGTAAATGAAACCTGCATTCCACGAAATTTCTTATCGCATTGTTTACTTAATGCTGCAAATGCGTCTAATACATGCTGATTGACCTGCGCCGTAGTGCTTTGCTGCTGTATGGGCTTAAAACGAATCGACAAATCAATCTTACCGCGCGATATCTTTTGACTGACTCGTTCGCGCAGATAATATTCTAAAGCACGTAGTTCTTCAGGCACACGCATACTGAGCTCTAAGTAGCGGTGGTTAACAGAACGTATTTCACAGCTCAGTAAGCCAAGCTTGTTGGACGATTCCGTTTGGGCGTAGGCAGTCATACTTCGGATCATGATGGACTTTATCGCAATGAGTTGTTGATGAATGGTAATCTATTCGCCCAACCTTTGCTAAACCTGAGTCAATTATGTCCCGTCCAAGCGCACGCACCGCCAGCCAACTTCGCCCAATAAGCATTCAGCGCCATTACACACGGCACGCCGAAGGCTCGGTGCTAATTTGTTTCGGCGATACCAAAGTGCTGTGTACGGCCAGCGTTGAAAACCGCGTGCCGGGCTTTCTGCGCGGCAAAGGCGAAGGCTGGATAACCGCTGAATACGGCATGTTGCCACGTGCCACGCATGACCGCAGCAACCGCGAAGCCGCTTCTGGCAAGCAAGGTGGCCGCACCCTAGAAATACAACGCTTAATTGGCCGCGCTTTGCGCAGTTGTGTGGATCGCAAAAAACTCGGCGAACGTACCATCACGCTAGATTGCGATGTATTACAAGCCGATGGCGGAACCCGAACCGCAGCCATCACCGGCGCGTATGTGGCTTTGTGCGACGCTATTCAAAGTTGCATCAATAAAGGCTTACTCACCGAAAGTCCAATCATCAATGCCGTAGCTGCGGTGTCGGTGGGCATGTATCAAGGCGAAGCAGTTTTGGACTTGGATTACCCAGAAGATTCCAGCTGCGACACCGACATGAATGTGGTAATGGATGGCAAGGGCGGCTTTATTGAAGTGCAAGGAACGGCCGAAGGCGTCGCTTTTTCACGCGAACAATTGAACGCGCTATTGGCATTGGCAGAGCAAGGCATTGGCGAATTGTTGCAGCATCAAAAGACTGCACTCAGCGCATGAGTATGTACATCAGTAGTTTTGCATTAGTAGTTAGTGATTACGACCAAGCCATTGCCTACTACACCGAAAAACTCGGCTTTGAGCTGCGCGAAGATTCTGCACGCGAACACGGCAAGCGCTGGGTTCTGGTTGCGCCACCCGGCGCACAGACTTCAATTTTGTTAGCGCAAGCGGCAACAGATACACAACGTGATTTTGTTGGCAATCAAACCGGCGGCCGCGTTGGCTTCTTCTTACATACCGATGATTTCGACCGTGATTATGCGTTGTATATAGCACGCGGTGTGAACTTCTGCGAACAGCCGCGCCACGAGCCCTATGGCTCAGTAGCGGTATTTGAAGATTTATACGGTAATCGCTGGGATTTACTGCAATTACACGTGCAATGAAACTGGTCTTAGCCACATCGAATAAAGGCAAACTGGCAGAGATTGCGCCAATTCTGCAAGCCTTTGGTTTTCAGGCCTTGCCGCAAAGCGAGTTTGGTTTTATCGATGCCGAAGAAACCGGACTGACCTTTGTTGAGAATGCGCTGATTAAAGCGCGGCATGCTTGCGCGCAAACCGGATTGCCGGCATTAGCTGATGATTCGGGCATTATTATTGATGCACTGAGTGGTGCGCCGGGCTTAATTTCTGCGCACTATGCAGGTGTGCATGGCGATAGCGCGGGTAATATTGCCAAAGTCTTAACTGAATTATCGAAATTAGCAACCCCTATCCGCACAGCTCGTTTTTACTGCTGTATGGTTTTACTGAAACATGCCGAAGACCCGCAACCGATAATTGCTGAAGGCATTTGGCACGGTGAAATTTTATCCTCGCCACTTGGCGAACACGGCTTTGGTTATGATCCGATTTTTTGGGATCCGATTCACCAAATGAGTGCTGCACAAATGCCGACCGAACTTAAAAATTCTATCAGCCACCGCGGCCAAGCTTTGCAACAACTGCAACAAAAACTGCAAGCGCATGCCTGAACTGATGCCGCCGTCGCTAGCGTTGTATATCCACATTCCCTGGTGCGTGAAGAAATGCCCGTACTGCGATTTTAATTCGCATGGCCAAATAGGTGAATTGCCGGTTGCTGAGTATATTGCTGGATTGCAACGCGATTTAGAACAAGACCTTCCGTTAGTTTGGGGTCGAACTATCAGTAGTGTTTTTTTTGGCGGTGGCACACCCAGCTTATTTTCCGGCGCAGCAATTGGTGAAATTTTATCGATGGCCAGCTCGCGTTTGCGCTTTGCGCCGAATTGCGAAATCACCATGGAATGTAATCCGGGTACTGTTGAACATGATCGTTTTGAAAATTATTTATCAGCAGGCGTGAATCGCTTGAGCTTTGGCATGCAGAGTTTTGATGATGGCTGCCTTGAGCGCTTAGGCCGCATTCACAATGCCGAAAAAGCCCGTGAAGCGGTTTGCAAAGCGCAGGATGCGGGCTTCAACAATATCAATCTTGATTTAATGTATGCCCTGCCCGAACAAACTCTAGCAATGGCTTTGTATGATGTGCAGCAAGCCATTGCCTTAGCGCCGCAGCATCTTTCGCACTACCAACTTACACTAGAGCCAAATACCTTATTCGCCGCACAGCCGCCAAAAGGCATTCCAGAAATGGATGATGCCTGGGACATGCAAGAACAGTGCATCGCACTGATGGCCGAACACGGCTACGCACAATATGAAGTGTCGGCGTATGCCAAACCGGGCAAGCGCTGCCAGCATAATTTAAATTATTGGCAATACGGCGATTACCTTGGCATTGGCGCGGGTGCGCATGGCAAAATTTCTTCTGGCGAAAGCGGGCAAATTCTACGGCGATGGAAACCAAAAAATCCGCGCGACTATATGCAATCCGCTGGAAGCACAGCAGGAATCGGCGGCGATGAATATATCGTGCCGGGCAATCGACCATTCGATTACATGCTTAATGCCTTGCGTTTGGTAGACGGCTTTTCGTTAAAGGATTTTGAATACCGAACCGGTTTAAGCACAGAAACTATTGCACAGGAATTGCAAAAAGCATTTACTGAGCAATGGCTTAGTCAAAAGGGCGATTGGGTGAAACCTACTGAATTAGGCATGCGTTTTGCCAATGATGTGATGGGTTTGTTTCTTTCCGAGGGAAAATAATTCGCGGAAAATACAAAAATGCAACGATGGCCAATTTTTTTAATGTGCGCGATCAAATACCAATTTCTTGTCGTCCATCGCGGTGATTACTAATTGACCATTTTCGATTTTGGCGGATTTGAGGTGTTCGCCCAAAGCTTGAAAATACTGTTGCTCGGCTTGCATGTTTTCAGGTGGACCGGCCATCATGGTAGAACCAATTGGGCCGGTTTTTAGGATGTTATCTTCGACTTTAATCTGCCCGAAATAGCGATTGACTGGTGCTTGCCCGGCGAATTTTCCGTCTTGTTGAATTTCAAGCGTTACTCCGCCTACGCGCATATTTACAACAGGCTGTCCATTCATGTTGCTTAATTGCCATTTTCCAGCAACATCACTCATTTTAAATTCTCTTTCACAGGCGGCTAAACAGAACAATAAAAACAACAGCAACAACTTTTTCATGGCAGTCCTTCTTTATGCACAAGCAGCTACAGATTCTCGCGCTCTTTGATAGTCAATGCAACTTTATCGCGTAGATAGGTGGGCTGAATTTGTTCTGGAGCAAGCGCCAATCCAGCATTAAAATCGCGCAAGGCAATTTGAAGCAACGCATCGGCTTGCGGTAGTGCTGTGCTTTCAGTGCGTTTAAATTGGCTCAGCACATGCGCTGGCAAACGTTCGGCATAGCTTGATAAGCCCGAGCCCACCGCAATCCAGTCGCCGGCAAACGGCAAACTCAGGGTTTCGGGTGCGAGCAATTGTTCGGGCGCCAATGCTTCAACAAAGCCTAGCTGTTTTTGATAAAAACCCACATAGCATTCATCCATACGCGCATCCATCAGCACCGCAATCGGGCCATCATGTTCGCAAGCCTGCGCAATGCACGCCAACGTGGATACACCGATAAGCGGCAAAGATAATCCTAAAGCCATGCCCTGCGCTAACGAAACTGCTAAACGCACACCCGTAAATGCGCCCGGGCCAACGCCCACCGCAATGGCATGCAAATCTGTTTTTTCTAAACCAACTTGCGCTAGCAATTCCTCGCTCCAAGGCAACACACATTCGGTATGCCGGCGCGGCGTTAATTCAAAACGCGACACGCAATGCGTATTTTTAAGCACAGCCACGGTGCAGGCTTCGGTGCTGGTATCAAAGCCTAGTATATTCATGCTGGAACCTGTGCAAAGAAATCCTGCACATCGGACAATTCGCGTGTGCGCGGAAAAGGCGGCAGTGAATTGATGAACACTTTGCCATACGGCTTGCTGACCAAACGGGTATCGCCCATCATCAACACGCCGCGATCATCGAAAGTGCGGATTAAGCGGCCAACACCCTGCTTCAAAGCGATAACCGCCGACGGCACTTGCTCTTCTATAAACGGATTACCACCGCGTTGCCGTACCGCATCTAAGCGTGCTTCCAGCACCGGATCATCGGGCGCGGCGAACGGCAGTTTATCAATAATGACTACGCTTAATGCATCGCCAGCCACATCCACGCCTTCCCAAAAACTGGCTGCGCCTAGTAGCACGCCATTGCCAGATTGCCGGAATTGTTCGAGCAATTCAGTGCGTGGCGCCGTGCCTTGCACGAATAAAGGCCAAGGACTGTCTTTGAGTAATAAGGCTGCCTGCTTTAGTGCGCGATGCGAGGTGAACAACAAAAAAGCGCGGCCTTTTGATGCTTCCAAAACGGGCATTGCCGCATCCAACAAGGCCGGCACAAATAGCGGACTACTGACTTCCGGCATATTTCTTGGTAGATAAAAAAGCCCTTGTTGTTGCCAATCAAATGGGCTAGCTTGAATCAATACCCGAGGTTCGGTTAAACCCAATTTTTCCGCTAAATGGCTAACATCATTATTCACCGCCAAGGTGGCTGAAGTTAGAATCCATGCCGCTTTAGTTTGTTCACGGTACTGTCTCAATGGCGTTGAAACGTCCATCGGCGTGGCGTTCAAGGTGATGCCTCGTTGACTAAGTTCGTACCAACGCACAGCAGCGGATACTGGCACATCATCAGTTACAGTGATTTTTTTATTGAGCGCCAACATCCAGCTTCGCCAACGCACTAGAAAGCCATTCAAACGCTCGGCACACTGATCCAAACCACTGGCCGCACCCACTTGCAGTTGCAATTGGTCAAGCAGTAACTCGGCGCTTTCTTGCACCAGTTGCAAAGCCATAATAATTTTTTCTTGGCTGATTAACAGCGCAGCAGCAGCCTTGCTTGGAACAGCTTCGCACTCAAGGCGCAATTGCTTAACGCGCAACTCTAAGGTTTTAATCGGCGTATTTAATAATGCCAAACTACCAGTAATTTTTCCCGCTTCCAACAACGCATCTTTGCCCACATCCAGCAATTGTCGCGTACTGACCGACTCGCCAAAAAACTGTAAGGCCAATTCGGGAATTTGATGCGCTTCATCGAGAATAAACACCGAAGCTCCTGGCAACACTTCGCCAAAACCTTCTTGCTTCATGGCTAAATCGGCTAATAATAAATGATGATTAACCACCACCACATCGGCACTCTGCGCTTGTTGGCGCGCCTTCACCAAATAACAATCAGTCCAGAACGGGCATTCACTGCCTAGGCAATTATCAGCCGTTGAGCTCACTTGCGGCCAAACCGAGCTATCGTCTGGGATGCTGGCGAGCTCGGCCAAATCGCCGCGTTTAGTCTTCGCAGACCAAGTGAGTACACGTTGAAAATGCTGCACCACGTCGCGGCTAGTAAAAGTTTCGGATTTGCCTTGCTCCATGCGGTACAAACACAAATAATTACTACGGCCTTTAAGCAAGGCGGTGTGTACAGGTGCCGATAAGGCTTTTTTGATGCGCGGCAAATCACGATGATAGAGCTGGTCTTGTAAGGCTTTGGTACCAGTCGAAATAATAACGCGCTTCCCCGACAATAAAGCCGGCACTAAATAGGCGTAGGTTTTGCCGGTGCCGGTGCCTGCTTCAGCAATTAAAACTGCGCGATCTTCTATTGCCTGTGCAATTTCAACGGTGAGCTGCTGTTGGCTTTTGCGATACGAAAAACCTTCTAGCTGTTGAGCAAGCTGGCCTTTATCTGACAGCATCTCGGCGCTTAACTCGGTAAATTCAGACATCACATTCTCGCCGGTGGCACAATGGTGCATTCAGCCAAACGTTTGGCGAGCTGAACTTCCGAGTTTGGTAAACCTTGCGCAGCTTTCGCATAATGGATTGTTAACCAGTTACGCCGACACAAGCCACCTAGCTTTGGCCCTGCTTGGTATGAACTAAATGCCAAATGCTCTGCACTAGCATATGAGTTCTGCAAAATGGCTATCTCTGCCAGCATTTGCATAGCCTCGGGATCTCTTGCATTGATAATTAATGCCTGTTTCAGCAAGGTTTGTGCCTGATCAAGCTTGCCATTTGTTTGTGCCTGCTGCGCTTTGTCGCGCAAATCCAGCACGGCTTCATCTGGCATAGCTTGGAACGCCACTTCATTGCTTACACTATTACTGGCATGAATTTTTGCCAGTATTTCCTCTGAGCTCATACTGGTTTTAGTCACTGCAGTATTTTCCGGTGTGCTGCACGCGGCAAGTATGCACAGCCATGCAATGAACAGAATTTTTTTCATAACAATTACTGATTATCCGCTGCAGACTCAGGCGCTTGCGCGGGTTCTGGCACGTTTGGCGTAGTTGCTGAATCACCGCCAGTGAACCAATCCAACCACGACCCCGATTCGTCTAACGGTTTTTCACCGCAGGAAACATATTCGCTTGGCAAATATCCAGCAACAAATACAGCCCGCCGCGCACCGGCACAATAATCATCGGTGGTGGCAAACCGCGCACTATCTAAATATGCCCATTCAAAGCCATCACCAGAAATACGCAAAGGTTTGCTCGGCATTTTTTGGAACAATTTAGACCAAACGCGCATCGCGCCCGTAGCACCATACAAACCTGTGGATTCATTTTTATCATTGCCAATCCAAATAACGGCCAAATGATCGCCGGTATAGCCCGCATACCAACTATCGCGTGAATCATTGCTGGTACCGGTTTTGCCGGCTGATTGCAGATCTCCCAAGCCATCTCGCAATAGCGAACGCGCTGTGCCGGATGTGACAGTTTGCTGCAGGCCAATAGATACTAAACGCGCTGCTACGGCATCACCATTTTGTGCAGTTTTTATTTCAGTTTCATATTTAGTTAGTGCTTTACCTTGCGGATCAAGTACCGCGCGCACCGCATATAATGGCCGCACTCGCCCGCCTGAGGCCAAGAATTGATACATTTGAGCCATTGTGTATACAGACAAATCAACCGAGCCAAGTAATAACGATGGACGCGCATTAACCTCTTCACCAGTTAATGATTGAATCAAATCTGTTAGGCGCTCTGGACCAATTTGCATGCCCAAACGAACGGTTGCTTGGTTATAAGAATTTGCGAGCGCCGAACTCAAACTAACAATACCATGGCTTTGCCGATCAGAATTTTTTGGCTGCCATTGCTTACCATCATCAGTATTTACAGTTATAGGATCATCGCTCAACCAACTGGATAAAGCCCATTCATTTGGGCGAGCTAAGGCAAGCATATATACAAATGGCTTCAGTAATGAGCCTACCGGCCGCTTTGCATCTAAAGCACGATTAAAGCCCGGCATTGCTGTATCACGATTGCCAACAGCGGCTAAAATTTTTCCGGTTTGCGCATCTGTAACAATTGCACCAGCTTGTAATTCGGGGCCTTGCTCGCGTTGCACAGTTTGAATTGTTGAGCTTACCGCTTTCTCAAGATAGCTTTGGCTTGAGCTAGACAAGGTGGTTAATACCGTTAGACCTTGTCCGCGGAGATCTTCATCATCGTAATCTTTTGCTAATTGCCGACGGACAATATCCAAGAAAGCTGGTGCTCGGTTTCTGGCAAGTATGGGTTTTGCAACAATGCCCAGAGGAGCTTGTTTTGCTTTCGCGGTTTGCTCTGGAGTTAACAATCCCGCTTCGAGAAATACATTTAATACAGTAAGCCGTCGTTTTAAGCCGCGTTCTGGGTGCTTACGCGGATCCCAATAATATGGGCCTTGCACCAAGCCAATTAAAAGCGCTATTTCTTGCGGCTGCAAATCGGCTACATCGCGGCCAAACCAGAAAGCCGAACCGGCTGCAATACCATGAATGGACTGATCACCAACTTGCCCCAAATACACTTGGTTTAAGTAGGCTTCTAGAATTGTTTTTTTGTCAAAGCGTGCTTCAATGATGAGTGCGTAAAGCGCTTCCTTTACTTTGCGAGTGATGGTTTTGGTATTGCTTAAAAAAAGACTGCGTACTAATTGCTGAGTTAAGGTGGAAGCGCCTTGTTCAAAACCCACTTCACGAATGTTGACATAAATAGCGCGCGCCACACCAATAGGGTCAATACCAATATGATTTTGGAAATTGCGATCTTCGACGGCCTGTAAGCCATCCACCAAAAGCTTTGGAACACGGTCAATTTTGACTAAGCGCCGTTCTTCAGTATTGTTGCCATACAGCGTGGCGATGCGTACTGGGTCAATCTTTGCATTTGCAAGCGCAGTTCTGGTTTTATCATCACGCACTACATTGATGCGTCCAGACACAATTAACAGATCAATGCGCTTGCTCAGCACTTTGCCATTCACATCAAAGAACTCGCGAGTTGTTATCTTGAAGCGCCCGCCATTTCTTGAATAGGTACCGGGTGTTTTAGCTTGTCCGTCATTTTTATAGCCGCCCGCTTGCAACTCGAGTTCTAAGCTAGAGCCATCCAAGGCTGAACCCGGCTTTAGCGATAAAGGCATGGCATATACTTTACTTGGCACTTGCCAATTCAATTGCGCGAATTGATCGCGTACCTGTTTATCTAAATACCAAATATAGGGAATGCCAATACCAACAACGAGCCCGACAAATAAGAACAACAAGCGCCAAAGACCACGCTTCAAAAGGGAAGTAGTTTGTTCGGGTGCTTGATTCGGGTTATTCACAATGTTCCAAAATCGACAGTTAGTATATTTTATCAGGTAGCATCGGCATTAACCAAAACGCCGTACTTCAAGCACGCCAGGCACTGCATCCAGTTTACTTAATAAGGTGCTTAATTGGTCAAAATCCGCGACTTTCAAGTTCATTTTCAATTCAGCCATCGAGCCGCCTGGCGCAAGGCTGTTTACCCCAACAATATTGACATTTGCCTGCGCGATAATATTACTTAAATCTTTGAGCAACCATTTGCGATCGTAGGCTCGAATAAAAATAGAAACTTCATATTTACTCGACTCACGGCTACCCCAATTTACCGGTAGCTCGCGCTCAGGGCTTTTCTGAATTAAGTACAACACGCTTGGGCAATTGGCTCGATGAATACTGACCCCTTTGCTTTTGGTGAGGTAACCCACGATATTATCGCCTGGCACAGGTTGGCAACAGCGCGCCAGTTGTGTCAGTAAATTACCAACACCCTCAACCGTCATATCGGCATGGCTTGCTGGCTTGTGAACGGCATGCGGTTTTTTACTGATTACCTGCTCAGCGGGTGGATTAAGATATTCATGCATAGCACGCGAAATCTGGCCGGCACTGATATCGCCCAGTGCCAATGCTACGCATAACTCATCTTTGTCGGGCATTTTTAGTTTTTCTAATACCGGCTTAAGATCGGCCTGCATTAAAGCCACCCGGCGCAGTTCTTTGTCCAATAATTCGCGACCGTCATCAATATTGCGCTGACGATCTAATCGGAAAAAATAGCCGCGTACTTTATCGCGCGCGCGCGAACTGGCCAAATAACCATTGGCCACTAATAACCAATCGCGTTTAGGTGTGCCAGTTTTGCCAGTCATGATGTCGACTCGATCACCGGAATGCGGCTGGTATTCAAGCGGCACAATTCGGCCATTAACCTTAGCGCCACGGCAACGGTGCCCTACATCGGTGTGCACATGGTAAGCAAAATCGAGCACGGTTCCACCCGGCGGCAAATCGATGACCTCACCTTTCGGTGTTAGCAAGTATTTTCGATCTTCAACTAATTCGGTGCCAATACCAGCCATCAAACTGTGTTCGTCGTTGCCTTTGCTGTTTTCAAGCAATTGCCGCATTTGCGAGATTTTCTTTTCAAATTCACCCTGCGCTTTACCGCCTTCTTTATAACGCCAATGCGCGGCCACGCCCATTTCAGCATGCTCATGCATTTTCCGGGTACGAATTTGCACTTCAAGTCCTAATCCTTCAGGGCCGATAACCGCGGTATGCAGACTTTGGTAATTATTGCTTTTCGGTTGCGCAATGTAATCATCGAACTCACCTGAAATTGGCGTCCATAATTGGTGAACCAAACCAAGCACGCTATAGCAGGCGCCTATATCATCAACCAAAACCCGCACAGCACGGATATCGTACAATTCATCAAAATCAACAGCCTTACGCTGCATCTTTTTCCAGATGCTGTAAATGTGTTTTGGCCGCCCAGCAACATCGCCTTTAATGTCGGCTTGCAGCAATGACTGGCGAATCATCTTAATGGCGGTATCAATATATCTTTCACGTAAGCCACGTTTTTCATGCAATTGCTTAGCAATGGACTGATAGTGCTCTGGCTGCATTATTCGGAAAGCCAAATCTTCTAACTCCCACTTTAGTTGCCAGATACCCAAGCGATTGGCCAGTGGTGCATGAATATCAAAGGTTAAATTCGCCAAAGCCAGTCTTTCCTGCTCCGGCCATGCAACCGCTTGGCGCATTTGTACAAGCTGCCAGGCCAACAAAATAATTAGTACGCGTAGATCTAGAATGATGGCTAGCAATAATCGCCGCAATCCTTCCGCACTACCCATTCGGCCTTGCTGTTGATAAATATCCCAGACTTTTTTTGAGGCATTTAAGCCTTCAAGTAATCGCGCTTGTTCTGGCTTAAGTGTGAATTGCTCGGAGACCATGGCTGGGCATAAATAGGCAGCAGATGCTAACAACATATCTGAATCGGCAGACAGACCTTGTAAAACATCCCAAAGCTTTAGGCAATCAGCAAGCTGTGCGGCATCCATAGTCAATTCAGCCCGCGCAGCTACTGCGGCTATTTCTGGCTTTTCCGACCAGAGCGCGAGTTGTTCAGCGGCAGATAATTGCATAGCAGTCTTAGGCACGGCGGTTAACATTCAAATGCATTACACTACAACAGTATGACAAATTTCGGAGACTTACAATGAAGCAAATTGCGCTTTTTCTGTTATTAAGCTTCACTACTTGCTTTGCCTCGGCACAAGAGCTATCCAATGCAAATATTGAAGATAGTATGAGCAAAGAACAATTCAAAGCAGCCGGCTTAGATAAACTCAACAATGCCGAACTAAAGCTGTTAAATGCTTGGATTAACGGCGAAAAAACCACATTCGTTGCCAAACTTACTGAAGCTGGCGCCAAAGCACCTAAGCAATCTACCGAAGATATTAATAGCCGTTTGGTTGGCGAGTTTAAAGGCTGGCGTGGCAATACCAGTTTTACCTTGGAAAACGGCCAAACATGGGATCAAGCCGATAGCTCCGAGCTGTTCGCCAGTAAGTTACAAAACCCAAAAGTACGTGTTGCCTATAGCGGGTTGTCTGGCTGGAAACTGCAGGTTGATGGTTACAACGCATGGGTTAAGGTCAAGCGCGTTAAGTAAGCAAAGCAAGCTGTTTTGCAAGGCGCTTATGTGAAATAGCGCCTTTCAGGCTTAGCTCTTGTGCGAACACCTGCACGCACAGCTCTTCGGTATCTTGCCAAAATTGCTGCCATTCAACTGAAACATGTGTGTGCGCTGATAAATACCTAGCAAGAATATCAGTGAATGGCTTAAGCTCCAACATGCGCGCCTGATCTTTTATAGGGTCTTGCAACGCGCGTATTTGGCGCAAACTTAATGCCTCTAAATAGCGTGGCAAATGCGGCAACATGGCCGCCGGTGTGCGAGTCAAAAAACCAGCATACACCAAGCGATTCAAGTGCTGTTTAATATCGGCTAAATTGCTGACCGCCCAGCCCATTAATGGCGTATCCATGCTGCCACGCAGCTGCGCCACATGTTTCAGGCAACGCTCAACCAAATTCAAAACCGCCACACTGCGAGCAAACAATTGCTGCTCAATAGCTTTTTGCAAAACATCAAAATCCTGTTTGCTGCGAATTGCACTCAAGTCTTGTTCAAGCCATTCATTCAGTGCAGCTTGAACGCAATCAGTGCGCAAGCGTTCGGCAGATTCAATGGTTGAATAAATCATGCCGAGTTTGGCATTGATGGGCAATTGTTTTGCGGAAGATTTACGTTTTTCTTGTAACCTGATCGTAAGCAAATGCCCAAGCGCTAAGCGATGTTGCTTATCAGCATCTTGTTGGCGGGCAAATGCTTGTACACGAACACCATTTTGTTCCGCCACTAGCGCTGGAAAAGCAGTTAGTCCTTCCGACGTTAGAATTTTTGTTGGCAGCGCTTGCTCGGGAAAACTATTGAATATTTCGTTGCTAAACCACTGGGCGGCTTGTTGCGAAAATGCGGCCTCTGCCATTGCAGCGAATTGCATTTTCAAGGCGGGCAAATGCCGGGACTGTGCAATGATATGTCGGTTTGTATCGGCTAATCGAATGTTCATCTGTAAATGCGCATCTAAGCCTGCGTCTGCTTCGTTGAAATCTAAAGCAGAAATTAGTGCGCCTGTTGATTTGCTTAAAAAACGTGCCAAACAACCCAGCAAGCTGTCGGCATCTGGCTGTGGATACGCTTGACAAAATGCCCGCGAGAAATCGGGTGCCGGAATATAATTTCGACGCAGTGCTTTTGGTAAGCCACGTATTAACGCCGACACTTTCTCTTCTAACAAGCCTGGTACTAACCAGCCAATTCGTGTGTCATCAAGCGCATTTAGTAAATGAATGGGCGTATCAAGGGTAACGCCATCGTCTGCTTCGCCTGGGCTAAACCTGTAATGCAGGGCGAGCTGATTGTCGCCGAGTTGAAAGAAATTTGGGAATTGTGCTGTAGCACTTTGTTCAGCTAGCAATAAATCGTTCGCGGTCCATAACAAGACACTTTTCTGTTTCTCCGGCAAGCCCTTAAACCATTTATCCAAAGACTCTGCCGAACACATATCTACCGGCAAGCGATCCGCATACCAACGTACTTGCCAATCTTCATCCACCACAAGGCCAATGCGGCGTTGCTTGGCTTCTTCGTCTTGCACCGATTGCAGCATCTGAATATTGCGCTGAATAAAATTTGCGCGGGCACTTATTTCACCAGTAAGCAATGCGTAACGAATGAAAATTTCACGCGCCTCAATGGCAAACAAGCCACCGTAATGCACAGGTTTTTTTGCTACTAGCAATAAGCCGAGCAAACTGATTTGGCAAAAACCAACGACCCTGCCTTGGCTACGCGACCAATGCGGATCAAAATATTTTTTACTGAGCAAGTGCGGACATTCTTCAACTACCCACGCAGGATCAAGCTTTGCGGCCATCATGCCCCACACTTTCTGGGTGTCTAATAAATTACCCACTAAACACCAATTTGGCGCTTGCTTTGCCAACGGCGAGCCTGGAAATATCTGAAATTTTCGCTGTCTAGGTGCATCGTACAGGCCTTTATCGTTTTTATGGCCAATTTGCGTGGGCAAGCCGGCCAACACCGCACGATGAATAAACTGATAATGCATTTGTGCAGATTTGCTGTCAGTTTTATGTTGCTGCAACTTGGCATCAACATCCTGCCAGGCTGGCAACGGCCATTGCAACTCTTGGCAGGTAATTAATAATTGGCGATGCAATTCACGCCACTCACGCATTCGTAAATACGACAAATAATTTTTTTCGCACCATTTCCGCAACTGCGATTGGCTCAAGTCTTCATGAGCAAGTTTAAATTGCTGCCAAAGATTTATCATTGATAGAAATTCAGAGCTTTGATCGGCAAAGTTTTGATGTGCGGCATCTGCCGCTTGCTTAGCCTCTGCCGGGCGATCACGCGGATCTTGAATACCCATAAACGAGGCGATAATTAATAGCTCATGCAACACAGCATGGCCATTGGCCGCCACCAACATGCGCGACAACTTAACATCCACTGGCAAACGTGCCATTTGCCGGCCAATAGCAGACAAGGCTTTGTGCGTATCAATAGCGCCTAGTTCGCTGAGTGTTTGCCAGCCATCGCTAACAGCGCGCGAATCGGGCATATCAATAAACGGAAATTGCTCTAAAGCGCCAAGCTTCAGGCTAAGCATACGCAGAATAACGCCCGCCAAGGCTGCACGTTTGATTTCAGGATCAGTGAATGCGGGCCGTTGGCTGAAATCGGCCTCGGCATATAAGCGATAGCAAATACCCGCCGAAACCCGTCCGCATCGGCCTTTACGCTGATTGGCGCTGGCCTGCGAGATTGGTTCAATGAGTAAGCGGTCTAATTTTTGGCGCGGCGAATAACGTTTGATACGCGCAAGGCCTGGATCAATCACATAACGAATGCGTGGCACAGTCAGCGAGGTTTCTGCCACGTTGGTGGCCAACACAATGCGCCGGCCTGCGCTGGGGTTAAACACGCGGTCTTGGTCTTTCACTGAAAGCCTTGCATACAATGCCAAAACCTCGGTTGATCGATATTGCCGTTTACTTAACGCCAAATGTGTTTCGCGTATTTCACGCTCACCGGGCAGGAAAATCAAAATATCGCCCAAACCATCACTTAATGAAATTTCATCAACCGTTTTGATAATTTTATCGGTCATGCTTAAATCACTTTCTTGCTCAAGCGATACTTTCTTTTTATCCTCAGAATTTGTTCGCGCTATCGGCTGAAAATCTCGATAGCGCACCTCAACAGGAAAGCCGCGCCCTTCCACCGAAAGCACCGGCGCGCCATCAAAATGCGCGGAAAAGCGTTCAGTGTCGATAGTAGCTGAGGTGATGATGAGCTTAAGATCTTTGCGTTTTTGTATCAACTTTTTCAAGAAGCCAAGCAGAAAGTCGATATTCAAGCTGCGCTCATGCGCTTCATCAATGATCAACGTATCGTACTTAGATAACCATGGATCGCTTTGAATTTCCGACAGCAAAATTCCGTCGGTCATAAACTTCAAGTAGGTCTGCTCACCCACTTGCTCAGTGAAGCGCACTTGGTAGCCCACCGCATCGCCCACCCGATTGTTCAATTCATCGGCAACGCGTTTCGCAACAGCGCGCGCTGCAATACGGCGTGGTTGTGTGCAGCCAATCATGCCGGCAATACCGCGCCCAGCGGCCAAACATATCTTCGGTAGTTGCGTAGTTTTTCCCGAACCCGTTTCACCGGCCACAATCAGCACTTGTTGCCTTTCGAGCAGTGTCAATATTTCCTGCGTATATTGACCAACCGGAAGGTTTTCATCAATGCTAATTGCAGGCCGATTTTGCAAGCGTTTAGCAAAACGGCTTTGACTTTCTGCTAATAACTGGGCATACGCCGCAGATGCCTTTTCATCGGCTGGATTTCTGGCGCAATTGGCACGCAAGCGATGCAAGCGTGCTTGGTCTTTGCTTAACGTGGTTGGGAACGATGGCATTGGCATATTTTAAAGCAATTTGATGGCAACAAAAAACGACGCCCGAAGGCGCCGTTTGAATAATTACACAACCGATTATTTAACTGGTTCAAATTTTCCCGTAGTTGCACTCCACGGCTTTAGGTTCTTATCGAAAAATGCAACCAAGCGATTGGCGAAATCAATTTGATTTTCAATTAAGGCATTGCCGTGCCCTTCACCTGGGTAGATTTTTAGCTCCACAGGAACACCGACTTTTTGCAATGCAGCAAACATCAATTTACTTTGTTCTGGTGGACATGTAGTGTCTTTCTCACCGGCCATAAGCAATACAGGGACTTTAATTTGCCCTGCTAAACGTGCTGGCGAGTATAAAGCCACATCGTCTTGGGCCACATCACCAAAGAATGCTTTTGAAGGATTGCTTGAGCCGCCGCCGCTGGTTGAGTAGCTCAATTGCAATGGCAAATCATAAGGGCCTACATTACCAACTGCACAACGGTACAAATTAGGTTCTTTGGCCACAGCCATCAAAGAAGCATAGGCACCATAGCTGGCACCATACATACAAATACGGGAAGGATCTGCAATACCTTGCTGTATAGCCCAACGCGTTGCATCAGTCAGATCGTCTTGCATTATTTTGCCCCACTGCCTATACCCTTTTGACTGGAATTCTTTACCATAATTACCAGATCCACGAAAGTTTACTTGCAATACTGCGTAGCCGCGATTTGCTAACATTTGTGTTTCATTATTAAAACCCCAATTATCATAAGGGCCGAACGGACCACCATGCGGGTTAATAATTAATGGTAAATTCTTTCCATCTGAACCTTTTGGTACTGTCAGAAAAACTTCAAGCTCAAGGCCATCTCTGGCTTTAAATTTCATAGGCTCCATCAGTGCCATTTTATTCGCATCAAGCCAAGCTACACGCGACAATAAATGCTGGGCTTTCTGAGTTGTGCGATCAAACAAATAGTATTCACCTGCAATAGTGTCGGAAGATACTAAATAAATAATTTGCTTGCCATCTTTTGTTGAAGAAACCGGATACACATCGGTATCTGGAAAAGATGCCTGTAATTTCATCAATTCTTTTGCTGCAGGATTTGTTTTGTCTAGATATTCGTAACGCGGAAAGCCATCTTCGAAACGTACGGCATAAACATTGTCATCAGGGCTAGCGCTGAGCAATTGCGCTGGATTAACGTTGTCGTCGCGCGTTACTAATTTTTTTTCAGCCGTTTTTAAATTATAGGCATATAAACCATCTGGGCCAGTTTTCTCAGTAAGGGAGAAATAGGCAATAGTATTGTTATTAGAAAATCCTTTGAACTCGAAATCCTGCTCTGATAATTTTGTTTCATGCAGTACCTTCCAATCCCAATCGGATCCTGCTCGCACATGAACTTTTTGGTCTTTATAGCTTTTGCCCGTGATATAAAGCCTAACTTCACCATCATTATCAGTTACATACTGACCTGACGCTTCAACTGGCGATTTTTTGAATGAATCAATAATGGTTCCATTATCTACATTCATTTTACCAATGGTTTGCAAGCCTTCTCTGGAGCGGAACTGTACCAAAACGTATTTATCATCGTTTTTCAGGGTATCTAGCAAGTATGGCTCTTTACCATCGCCATACGCTGTGCCAATTTTAGAACCATCCGCATTCATCGCGTAATAAGCAGGGATCAAGGATGGTCTTGCAAAACGGCCCTCCCGGATAGATGACCTAAACAATAGACGTTCATTATTTACCCAATAGAAATCCTGAATATGAGCTTTAGCTTGCGGCTTAAAAGAACCCGTAACTTTCTTGGTGTTTAAATCCATGACCACCAAAGCGGTTAGATTCTCGAGCGGCACAGTGGCGGCTAAATAGCGACCATCCGGTGATATTTTGACTTCTCTAAAGCTAGAGCGTTTCCAGAAATCCTCTAGGGGAATGATTTCTGCAATTGCTGTACCTACTTGCATGAACAGCAATAGTGCCAGCAGCAGAGTGGATTTAACTTTAAACATAATTGACCTGTTAACACGGAAGAATGAGTATCCATAATATCAGGTTCAATAAACGCGTGAATTGCGAAAACAGCTTAAGCCCATTTATTTTGCCATTTTTGGCTTGCGCTTGAATATAGCTTTCACACCGATCAGATTGTTCTTGTGTTATTGTGTCTGATAATGCTATAAAACAAATAAAATCAATAAAATAAAGTGTTAAACGGGAAAGTTGGACGGCAAAAAAGAATACTTAACTTAACAAGACTCGATTGTTTTGTTTGTGTTTAAACTCAAAGGAATGCAACATAATTTATGTCGGAAACTGCCTCCCCCCAACACGGATAATACGCCCGCAAGTCCACCTAATGAAACAGAATTGCCAGCTGTTTCGGTACAAGCTAGCAGCGAAGTACCGCAGGTTGAATACTCGCTTTCCGGCGGTATGGTTGATCGTTTGGCGCGTTTGAATATTGCCCTGGCTTTCACTTCCTACCAATCGAGCTCCTTGTATCTGCTTGGCCGCGACCCCAAAGGCGGAGCTCATTTGCACCAATCAGCGATGCCTAAACCGATGGGGCTTTGCCTTGACGGCAAAGGCGGCTTCGTTTTATCGGCCGGTGCCGAGATTTTGCATTTCGCCAATGTATTGAACGCTGGCGAACAGGTCAATCGTACCTTCGATGCCTGCTATTTGGCCAGAACCGTGCATGTAACTGGCGCGCTTGACGCACACGATGTGGGCGTTGATAAAAATGGCGGCATTGTGTTCGTTAATACCCGTTTCAATTGTTTGGCCACGGTGTCGGCCAGACACAGTTTTGAAATGCTCTGGAAGCCTGCGTTTATTTCGGCCTTGATTGACGAAGATCGTTGCCATTTAAATGGGTTAGCCATGCAAGACGGCGAAGCAGCGTATGTGACTGCGGTGAGCCGTTCCGACACCATTGATGGCTGGCGTGATCGCCGCGCCGATGGCGGTATTGTTATTGATGTGCGCAGCAATGAAATTATTTGCGAAGGGCTTTCTATGCCGCATTCGCCGCGTTTGCATAATGGTCAACTATGGGTGCTAAATTCTGGCACTGGCGAGCTGGGCGTTGTGAATAGGGGCGATGGCGGCATGGGCAAGTTCGAAGCACGGGTTTTCTGCCCTGGTTTTCTGCGTGGCCTGGCGTTTCACGATAAATACGCTTTTGTTGGACTTTCCAAGCCGCGCTACAAGCGTTTTGAAGGCTTGGCGCTGGACGAAAAACTCAAAGCCGCCGATTCAGAGCCCTGGTGCGGCGTGCAAGTAATTGATCTCGAGAAAAACAGCTGTGTCGATTGGTTCCGCATCGACGGCAATGTTGGCGAGTTGTATGACCTAGAAGTAATTACCAATGTTTTCTGCCCGATGGCAGTGTCGCCCAGTACCGGTGATGCTGCCAGTTTGATTACCTATCAGCCACAGCCTTAATGCTAAGCGCCTAACTTCCCTTAATTAATTTAACCATAAAGAGTATTGACACCCATGAAAAAAATCCGCCACGCCATCAATGGAACCCAGTTTTTCAGCACCGCCATCGCCTCAGCTATGTTGCTGGTGTATGGTAGAAGCGCGTATGCAGGTACGTGCGTTGAAACTGCGCCTTTGTCAGGCATTTGGGTTTGCTCAGGTGCGGCAGGTGCCGACGTCACACAGACTACGAGCGGCACGCCGCTTGTGGTAACAACAACATCGGGCTTTGGTATTACTACCGCAGCAGGTAATGCACTGAGTCTAACGGGTACCGGCGGACTTTCGTTTACGGATACTTTCGGATCGACGATTTCCGGCGCGAGTAGAGGCATCAGTGCTTTCAACCTTACCAGCGGCAACTTAAACATTACGACCAACGGCACGATTACCGGCGGTCTCTTCGGGATTCTTGCCAATAACGCAGGCAATGGCGTAACTAGCATCACCACTACTGGAACTGTTACCGGAACTACCCGTGACGGAATTAATGCCGCGAATGTCGCAAGCGGCACCAACCTAACCATCAACACTGCAGCAGTCAGCGGCGGCCGAAACGGCATTGTTAGCCTTAATTACGGCACCGGAACAACCAACATCACTACCACTGGAACCGTGACTGCGGGGACCGGGATTGGTATTTACGCCCGCAATGATGCCAATACAACCGGATTGACGATCAATGCAGCGGCAGTTACGGCTGCTACCAACGGTATTCTTGCAGTTAACTCTGGCAGTGGCACCACAACGATTACCGCAACCGGCACGGTTACGGCAACCGGTGTTGGTGGTAATAACGGAATTTATGCTAACAACGGCGTAAACACTTCGGGTTTAACGATTAACGCGGTGAATACGACTGGCGGTCAGGACGGAATTTGGTCGATTACTAGTGGCACCGGTGCCAATACGGTAACTTCAACTGTATCGTCGACCGGGCTTACCAACAACGGCATTTTTGCGCGCAACTACAATGTTGCGTCCACCAATCTAACGGTTAATGCCGTTGCTGCAAGCGGAGGCAGAAACGGCATTAATGCTATAAATAACGGTACCGGTGCAACCAGTGTCACCGCAACCGGATTGGTTACTGGAACCAGCAGCGCTGGTATTTACGCGCGCGCAAATGGCGGCACGGGCTTAACCATCAATGCAGCGGCAGTTACCGGAGGCGTGACAGGAATTGTTGCCTTGAATAATGGCAACGGTGCCACCAGTGTCACCGCAACCGGAACCGTTACCGGAACCAGCGCCATTGGTATTGATGCACGTAACAACAGTGCCACGTCCACTAACTTGACCATCAATGCAGTGGCAGTTACCGGCGTTGACAGAGGTATCAATGCCTTGAATAGCGGCAACGGTGCCACCAGCGTAACCGCAACCGGAACCGTTACCGGAACCAGCAACTTTGGTATTGATGCGCGCAACCTAAGTGCTACGTCCAGCAACTTGACCATCAATGCAGCGGCAGTTACCGGCGGCGTGACAGGAATTCTTGCCGAAAATTCTGGAACAGGAGCCACCAGCGTAACCGCAACCGGAACCGTTACCGGAACCAGCACCAATGGTATTTATGCACGCGTTAATGGCGGCACGGGCTTAACCATCAATTCAGCAGCAGTTACCGGCGGTGTAAATGGCATCGTTGCCTCGAATAACGGCAACGGAGCAACTAACATAACCGCAACCGGAACCGTTACCGGAACCAGCACCAATGGTATTTACGCCATCAATAATACCAATACAACCGGATTGACGATTAATGCTGCGGCAGTTACCGGCGGTTCGACGGGCATCAGTGCCATAAATAACGGCAACGGTGCCACCAGCGTAACTGCAACCGGAACCGTTACTGGAACCAACACCTTTGGTATTGATGCGCGCAACAACAGTGCCACGTCCAGCAACTTGACCATCAATGCAGC
>JAYTOD010000078.1:0-8027 GCA_043747995.1 Arenimonas sp. | reverse complement strand
CGGCGCGGAATCTTGATGATGTTGACCGCGGTCATCTTTTTCAGTTTGATGGATGCAGTAATGAAGGCCTTGGCAGTGCATTATCCGGCAATTCAAGTCGCTGCGCTACGGGCCCTCACGACTATGCCACTTATTGTCATCTATGTGCTTTGGCGCAAAGCTTGGCCAACGTTATTCAAAGTCCGTTGGCCTTTGCACTTATTTCGAGTCATCATTGGCATCGCCATGCTCACCAGCTTTGCATTTGCTTTGAAAACATTGCCGCTCACCGAAGCCTATGCTTTGTTTTTTATTTCACCCTTATTAATTGCAGCACTTTCAATTCCATTTTTAGCTGAGAAAGTGTCCCGCACTAGTTGGATTGCCATTGCAGTTGGCTTGCTTGGCGTGTTGGTGGTCTTGAAACCAAGTGGTGATGGCATTATCAGTTGGGCAGGCTTCGCCGTTTTGGCCTCGGCCATCTGCTACGCCTTTTCAGCCATCACGGTACGCATGCTTAGCCGAACCGATAGTTCAGAAAGCATGGTGTTTTGGCTGATGTTAGGTGTGTCGTTCGGGGCAACATTGCTTGCTTGGTCAGTTTGGAAACCATTGCTTGCAGAAGATTACTGGCTTTTGTTGGCTTTAGCCATAACCGGATTTATTGGTCAGCTAACCATCACCGAGGCTTTTAAATCAGCACCAGCGGCAATCATTGTGCCATTCGAATATTCGGCCTTGGTCTGGGGCTTAGGTTTAGATTTATTGATATGGCAGACTGTTCCAGAGCTTCGCGTATTCTTAGGCGCAGGGATTATTGTTGCTAGTGGAATATATTTGGCTAAGCATGAAGCCTCAGGCATCGAGGCTGAACGCCCTTGATTCGATTCGCGCAGAGCCTATAATGAATTTATCCTATTGTAATTGCGTGAAGGAGCCATAGTGAAAAAATTCTTAACTTTTACATATTTATTGTGTTCAGTATTATTGCTTACAGCGTGCAGTACACAACCAATTTTAACAACGCAAGCCCGTGCCGGTGCTGAATTAAGTGCCTACAAAACCTATGCATTCAAGCCAAGCGCTGGAACAGATGCTAGTGGCAATGCAAGCATTACTTCTGCCCATATAAAATCTGCAGTTGCTAGAGAAATGTCTGCAAGAGGCTATCAGTTCAGCGAAGTAGACCCAGATCTTTGGGTTGATTTCACGTTGAGTGTTGTAAATCAACCAAAAAAAAATACTGGACCAGTAATCAATTTGGGGATGTTCGGTTCACATGGTGGCGTTAGTGTCGGCATTCCCGTCGCTGGCAGTAAATCCAATATCAATGAAGTTAATCGCATCTCTATAGATTTGCTTGACAATAAACGCCGAGAAGTGGTTTGGGAAGGCTCATATGAAGCAGGATTTACCGAACGTGATTCGGCTGACCCAAGTATTGCAGTTAATGCGGCTATAAATATTCTATTCAGTAAGTTTCCAGTAAAATAAACAACTGTAACTATATACCACAGAGGTTTTTATGAAAAATACGATATTAAAAACATTTATATTTTGTGCGTGTTTAATTTTGGCGGCATGCGCCAGCCAGCCTCGCATTACCACTCAGTTGCGTGCTGATACAAATTTCGACAATTATCAAACGTATGCTTGGGTTACTCCGTTGGCAACCGACAAAGCGGGTTATTCCACCATCATCACTAGCCATTTCAAGGCTGCCGTGCAGTCTCAGATGACAGCACGAGGTTACACATTTGATGCAAATAACCCAGATTTATTAATTAACTTTTTCTCTAATGTTGAAAACCGTACCGAGTCCTATAGTAACTCAAGTATAAATATGGGTTATTTTGGTTATCGGGGCGGTTATGGCTATGGGTTAGGGGTTCCTTTTTTTGGCGGCGGTATAGAAACGCGTAATTATAAAGTAGGCACTGTCAGTATTGATGTGGTGGATGCTAAGCGCAAAGAGCTAGTTTGGGAAGGAGCACTGGAGGGGACTTTGAGTACAAAAGCCATGCAAAATCCAGGCGCTGCAATTCAATCAGCTGTCGGCCAGGTATTCACTAAGTTCCCAGTTCAAACTTTAGTAACAACACCTGCGCAGTAAATGTGTTTGTTCAATACTAGAAAAACGGCTGAGAGGCCGTTTTTTTTGTTGCCTTGCATATTACTGAAACTCATTGTTTAGCGTGTAAATCATTCGGTCACGATTGCTTGGATTTTTCTTTTCAATCCACTCACCGAGCTTGATTGGTGTGTGCGAAGCTTTTACTGTTTCGACCAGAAAACGCGTTTCGATGTCGCGTTTCATAATAAAAATACGCTGATCGTTCGGTCTTTGCAGTTCTTCAGCAAGGCTTGAATCATGAGACGAATCAGAAATCGGCTTTGGTTTTGATACAAACGACACTTTTTTGATATTGGTTTGAAAGTACAAGTTTAAGCCGTTGCGTGACATGTCTTCGACAAAAATAATTTGATTAGGGTGGCCCGGCAACATCGGTCTAATATCGGTGGCAAAGGCGCGCGAGTCTTTGCCATTACCGTCGAGAAGAATGGGTGCCAGCCCTTTTATGCCCAGCAACAGAAGCAGCCAGAGGATGATGCCCAGTTGCGCGCCTGTGCCTATGCGCCAAGTTTGTAATCGCTGTGCTAACAACAAACAAGCGGGCACAAACAGCCCCAAAATATATAAATACAAGCGCGACTGCGACAGAAAGAAAATGAATAATGGCAGTAATAACCAAAGCCACAAGAAACGTTTCTGCAACAATGGTAATGCGCTATGTTCTGCAGTTTTCGCGTAGCTTTGTTTTGCCCAAACCACGAGCCATGGTAATAGCCCTAGCAACAGAACAGGAACATATACTTTAAAGCCGCCATACCATTCGCTATTGCGGGCGTGTGTGTCGGTGGCAATGCGCGCATACACTTCATGGCCAAGAAAATAGTCTAGCAAGCCTGGGTGGCGTTGTATGACCAATGCATACCAGCATAAGCCAACAACGGAAAAGGCGAGCAGACCCCATGGCCGAATTAAAGTTTTGGCATTGTTATGCCACAGTTCGAAAACCACAATTACGAGCAAAGGCAAAAGTGCGGGCGGGCCTTTAGTCAGGAATGCTAACCCAAAAGTTAGCCACATCGCGTCCAACCAACGCTGGTTGCCGCCAGCAAAGCGCGCTTTTACAAAACAGCACATAGCCAGTGTCAGCATGGCGGCCAATACGCCATCGGTGTTAACGGTATTGGAGGCAAAATATGCTACCGGCGAACCTAGTAAAAATAACGCGGGTAACCACGGCCGTTTGGGTACAAAGGTTTTGCCTAATTGGTAGGTGAGAAAAATACTCAGAATGAAAGCAAGCGCTATGGGTAAGCGAACTGCCCATTCGTTATAGCCAAACACCGAAACCGAACTGGCAATTAGCCAATAGGTTAATGGCGGCTTGGTAAAGTGCAAACTCTCCTGATTGCGATATAGCGAGATCCAGTCATTATGTTGCAAAATTTGCAGCGCCACATTGCTATAGCGGCCTTCGTCTGGCTCTAATAAACCACGGCTACCCTGGAATGCGAGGGCCCACAAACAAGCTACAAGCATTACGCTCAGCAATGGGTTTTTTATAACGAAATCACGAAGCAATTGAATGGGGTTCATATACTTATAGTAAACCAAACATGGGGTCATGACGAAAGTCATATATGCCTTTGGCACATGGCAGGGAAATATTATGTGTCTAGACTAGCTACATATTAATGATTAAGAATACAGAGGTTTTATGAATCAGGTTCGGTTATCCCACATTTTCTTAATAAGCCTAGCTTCGGTGTTTGCCACCGCTAACTACGCTGTTGCCAAAGAACACAATGTCGACGTTAGCTGCAACGCTAGGTCGGACTATACGGTAAGCCTAAGTGGCAATGCCTTCGTGTTTGAAAACGAGCAAGGACGAAATTCACGCGTGGTGCTTGGTGGTGGTAAGTTGTTCTTGAACGACAAGCCGACTATGTTATCGGTTGCCGACCAGAAACGCATAGTCGCTTTTGAGTCTGAGTTACGCCTATTGGTGCCGGAGTCTCGGAAAGTGGCGGCTGAAGCGGTTGGTATGGGTATTGATGCGTTAAGCGCGGTAAGTATTGCCATGTCGGGTGACGAAAGTAAGCGCGCCGATTACGATAAAGTGCGCACTAAGGCGCTGGCGGCCGCTAATAATACAAAGACACTGCCTTTCTTCAACGACGATGCGATGAAGGATATTATCGATCCTATTGTGCTTGAATTCGTACCTAGCATCACCAGTAATGCACTTGGTTTCGCTATGAAGGCTATGTTCGCTGGGGAACAAAAAAATAAAGCTATGGAAGCCCGCATGGAGGCTATGGACAAGGATCTTGACGTCCGAATGGATGCGCGTGCCAAACAGCTAGAACCGTTAGCCAAGTCGATGTGCAATCGTATTCAGCGTTTAGATGTGATTGATAACAGTCTGGAAGTGCGCCTGCCAAACGGCAAGCCGATCAATTTTTTAGAAGCCAATACAGCCCCATAAGCTTCATTCAATGTTATTCCTCTCTCCTCTCGCTCCGGCGAGAGTTTTTTTATCTGGGCTAGTAAGGCATTGGCAAGTCAGCCAACTCGGGTGACAATAGCTTCGATACTTTATGAATATGGTTAATTCTATGTCTGATGCAATTGAAGCGCGCGTGCCTGATTTGGGCAATGATGCCGGTGTGCCGGTTATTGAGTTATTGGTTAAGGTTGGTGATGTTGTTCAAAAAGACCAAGGCTTGCTTACCCTCGAGTCCGACAAGGCCACCATGGAAGTGCCTTCGCCAGTTGCTGGCGAAATCATAGAAATCATTGCAAAAATTGGCGATGAATTAAAACAGGGCGATTTGGTGGCTAAAATCCGCGTAAGTGCAACTGCCGAAACCGTAGGGGCACAGCATGCCGTGCCCTTACAATCTACGCCCCAATCCATTCCCGTCACCGCTGTGTCATCCGCCGAACCCGCCGAACGAGTAGGGGCGATTCATGAATCGCCAGTACAGATTGCCAAATCGCCCACGCACACTATTGAATCCTCCGATTTGGTGCCAGGTAATGCGCCCTATGCTAGCCCGGCGGTGCGCGTATTCGCGCGCGAACTCGGTGTTGATTTGAGTCTGGTTAAAGGCACGGAGCGTGGCGGCCGCATCATCAAAGACGATGTTCAAAAATTTGTTAAAGCGGTGCTAGCTGGCACTTCAACAGGCGCAGTGACCGGCGCCAATGCAGCAGGTGGCGGCTTGAATCTAATTCCATGGCCGAAGGTCGATTTCAGTAAATTCGGCCCAATCACCTCAGAGCCGTTGTCGCGTATTAAAAAATTATCTGGTGCCAATTTGGCGCGCAATTGGGCAATGATTCCCCATGTTACCCAATTCGATGAAGCCGACATTACCGAAATGGAGATTTTTCGCAAGAAACTGAGTGAAGAACAAAATGGTATCAAAATTACGCCCTTGATCTTTCTTATCAAAGCCTCAGTGGCGGCATTGAAAAAATTCCCTAACTTCAATGCATCATTGGATGGCGATAATCTGGTTATGAAGAATTACTTTCATATTGGTATTGCCGTTGATACTCCAGATGGATTAGTTGTTCCGGTTATTCGTGATTGCGATCAAAAGGGTCTGTTGGAGATATCCCAAGAATTAGCGCTTATCAGCGCGAAGGCGCGCGATAAAAAATTGACTGCGAATGATATGCAAGGCGGTTGTTTCACAATTTCTTCCTTAGGCGGAATTGGTGGAACAGCTTTTACGCCAATTATAAATGCCCCAGAAGTGGCTATTTTGGGGGTGTCGAAATCGCAGACTAAACCTGTTTGGAATGGGTCTGAATTCAAGCCAAGACTGATCTTGCCATTGTCTTTGTCATATGATCACCGCGTTATCGATGGTGCTGCTGCTGCGCGCTTTACTACCTATATGGCGCAAGTGTTTGCAGACCTTCGCCTTTTGTTGGTCTGAGGACATTATGAGTACCATTGAACTGAAAGTACCGGATATTGGTGGCAGTGCGGAAATCATCGAATTACTGGCAAAGCCCGGCGATAGCATTGCATTGAACCAAGGATTGTTGACGCTTGAATCGGATAAAGCCAGCATGGAAGTGCCCGCCACGCATGCTGGCGTATTTAAACAATGGAATGTGAAAATTGGCGATAGCGTTAGCGAAGGTGATGTGATCGCGGTGTTGGATGTTGCCGAAATCGTAGGGGTGCCGCTTGCTGCGCCCATTATCACAACACAATCCGTAGTAGCGATTCATGAATCGCCCGTTGCAAAGGCCATCGCAACCGAATGGGCGCATCGCGATGCGCCCCTACAGAAATCGGACCACGCCTGCCAATTGGTGGTCATCGGTTCTGGCCCGGGTGGCTATACCGCCGCGTTCCGCGCCGCCGATTTAGGCATGGACGTGATTCTGGTTGAGCGCTACCAACAACTCGGTGGTGTTTGCCTAAACGTTGGTTGTATTCCATCGAAAGCCTTATTGCATGCTGCGAATGTGATTGAAGAAGTGAAACACGTGGCTGATATTGGCCTAGATTTCGGCGCCGCCAAGATCGATCTCGATAAACTACGCGCGCACAAAGAAAAAACTGTTAGTACACTCAGCAAAGGCATTGCTGGCATGGCTAAGCAACGCAAAGTTAGAACCGTTATTGGTTCGGCTGAATTTGCTTCCGCGAATCGTTTGTCGGTTGTTACCGAAAAAGGCACTGAGAGCATCGAGTTCGCACAATGCATCATTGCCGCTGGTTCACAGCCGGTGAAGCTAGCAGCATTCCCGTGGAGCGATGCACGCGTGATGGATTCCACCGATGCGTTGATGCTGCACGATATTCCCAAGAAACTGTTGGTGGTTGGCGGCGGCATTATTGGTTTGGAAATGGCTTGTGTGTATTCGGCTTTAGGTAGCGCGGTCACTGTGGTTGAATTTATGGATCAACTCATGCCAGGTGCTGATGCAGATTTAGTTAAGCCATTGCAGGTTTTGCTAAAGAAGCGTGGTGTAGCGATTCACACCTCATGCAAAGTTACCAAAGTGGTTGCTAGCAAAAAAACACTCACGGCTGAATTCGAAGGCGCTACCGTTCCCGAAGTCAAAGACTTTGATCGTGTGTTGGTTTCTGTTGGGCGCACGCCGAATGGTGGCAAGTTGAAAGCTGAAAATGCCGGTGTGCAGGTTTCTGAGCGCGGTTTTATTGCGGTTGATAAACAAATGCGCAGCAATGTGCCACACATCTTCGCCATTGGCGATTTGGTTGGCCAGCCGATGCTGGCGCACAAAGCCACACACGAGGCTAAGGTGGCCGCAGAAGTGGCCGCTGGCCACAAGAAAGAATGGGTTGCGCGGGTGATTCCGTCGGTGGCGTACACCGATCCAGAAATCGCTTGGGTTGGACTGACTGAAACCGAAGCCAAGACCAAGGGCATTGCTTATGAAGTTGGCAAGTTTCCATGGGCGGCATCTGGCCGTGCTATCGGCATTGGACGCACCGAAGGCTTCACTAAGCTACTGTTCGATCCGGCCACACAGCGTATTATGGGCGCCGGCATTGTTGGCACGCACGCTGGGGATTTGATTGCCGAACTCGGCTTAGCCATTGAGATGGGCTGCGAAGCGGCCGACATCGGCCACACCATCCACCCACACCCAACGCTCAGCGAAACGGTGGCCATGGCAGCAGAAGTGTTCGATGGCAGCATCACCGATTTGTATATTCCGAAGAAGAAATAGGGCGCAGCAAGCAGCGCCCCTACACCAGCACCACCCAACACACCGCACACACCACCAATACGCTGACAATATCCAGCCAAAAGCCTTCGCGCAGCATGTCTTTGCTGCGGATGAAGCCCGAGCCGTAGGCGATGGCGTTTGGAGCGGTGGCCACAGGCAACATAAAGCCAATGCTAGCGGCCATGGCGGCCGGCAGCATCAACAGTGCAGGTTCAATGTTCAGGCCTTTAGCGGCGGCGGCCAAAAT
>JAYTOD010000077.1:0-3140 GCA_043747995.1 Arenimonas sp. | reverse complement strand
ATGGTGGTTGCTTTTCAGCCACATCGTTACTCGCGTACCCGCGATTTATTTGATGAATTTACCGCCGTGCTTTCCACAGCCGATGCGGTGGTGTTAACCGATGTTTATGCCGCTGGCGAAACGCCAGTGCTTGGCGCTGATGCTAAATCCTTAGCGCGTTCGATTCGCGCCCGTGGTCGTTTGGATTCCGTGGTGGTTGCCGCTGTCAGCGAATTGCGCTCGGTACTCGCTGATGTATTAAAAGACGGCGATTTATTACTACTTATGGGTGCTGGTGATATTGGCGCGGTATGCAATGAACTTGCCCAGCATGGTTTGATTTTGGAGCCAAAAGAATGACATCTTGTACTCATGCAGAGAAGTTCGGACGCGTTGCGGTGCTGATGGGTGGTAGTAGTTCCGAGCGCGAAGTGTCTTTGAACTCCGGTTCGAATGTGTTGGATGCCTTGCTCGCTAAGGGCGTGCAGGCATTTGCTGTGGATGGCATTCCAGCCTTGATGGAGTTATTAGCGAACAAACAGGTAGACCGCGTTTTTAATATTTTGCATGGTAATAAAGGCGGTGGTGAAGACGGCGTTTTGCAAGGTCTTTTGCAAGCATTCTGTATCCCATACACCGGTTCTGATGTGTTGGGCTCGGCGCTTAGCATGGATAAAATTCGCACCAAACAAGTGTGGATGTCAGTGGGCTTACCAACTCCGCGTTATGTGCGTTTGGCACAGGGTGCTGATATTGTTGCTGCTGCGCAATCAATTGGATTGCCGCTCATTGTTAAGCCATCATGCGAAGGTTCAAGTGTAGGCATCAGCCGCGTTTTTAAAGAACAAGATTTACAGGCGGCGGTGGATTTAGCCAATAGCTACCCTGGCGAATTACTGATGGAGCAAATGATTGTTGGGCAAGAGTTCACTGTGGGCATTCTAGGCGAGCGTATTTTGCCTTCAATTCGTATTGTGCCGGCTGGCGAATACTATGACTATCACGCCAAATACATTGCCGATGATACCCAATACCTTTGCCCTGGCATGCAAGGCCAACAAGAGCAGGCCATTGGAAAGCTTGCCCTGGCTGCGTTTCAAGCAGCAGGCTGCTCAGGTTGGGGCCGTGTTGATGTGATGCGCGATGCGAATGGCGAATTGTATTTGCTTGAAGTAAATACCGCGCCTGGTATGACTTCGCATTCCTTAGTGCCAAAAGCAGCGCAGCAAATTGGTATCGATTTTGAGTATTTGTGCTGGCTGATTCTGGAATCTAGCATGCAGAACAAGGCCGCCTGATGCACGCATTACGCCGCCTACTACTTGGGTTATTGGTGTTAGCCATTTTGGCTTCGCCCGTGCTGGCTGTGTTGAATGGTTGGCTGGGGGGGCAGCATTGGCCGATGAAACATTTAAGTGTATCGGCACCGTTTCATTTTGTTACTCAAGCGCAAATTCAAAAAACCATTACCGCACATTTGAAGCAAGGGTTTTTCGCGGTTGATTTAGCCGTTATCAATCGTGATTTATTGGCATTGCATTGGGTTGAGCGAGTGGAAGTGCGAAAAAAATGGCCGGATACCTTAGTGGTAAAAATCCAAGAATTTCGACCGCTTGCGGTGTGGAATGATAAACGCATGCTGGCTGAGCAAGGTTCTATTTTTGCCATTCCAAATACCAAGCTACCTAGGCTTCCGCATTTTTATGGGCCAGATTTGCAAGCACAAGAGATCCGCATGTTTTATCAGCAAACTCAGCCTTTATTTGGTTCGGTAGGCTTGCACATTGCCGTGCTTAGTTTGAATGAACGTAATGCATGGCGGGTGGTGTTGTCGGATGGCTTGGTATTGGATATTGGTCGAAATGATATTGAACCGCGTTTAGCGCGCTTCATTACTTTGCTGCCAAAAATTAAACGTGATGACAAACGGCGGCTGATGCAAGCCGATTTGCGTTACACCAATGGCTTTTCTTTGGTCTGGGAAAGCACGCCTAAAACTTATGCGGAAATTATTCCGCCACAAATTCAGCAGGGACACACTTCGATATGACTCGAAAAAGCGATAAATCTCTAATCGTTGGCTTGGATATTGGCACGTCCAAAGTAACCGCCTTGGTTGGCGAATATTCGCCTGAGTTTGATGAAATTGAAGTTATCGGGCTTGGCACTCATGACTCGCGCGGCATGCGCCGTGGCGTAGTGGTTGATATCGAATCGACGGTGGAATCGATTAAGGGTGCGATTGAAGAAGCGGAGGTGATGGCCGGTTGTGAAATTCGTTCGGTGTACGCATCCATATCCGGTTCACATACAGAATGCCGACGGTCGTCTGGCATTTCGCCGGTGATAGGTGGCGAAGTGCAATACCAAGATTTGGAGCAAGCTTTGCAAGCCGCCAGAGTGGTAGCGATTTCATCCGATCAACGCATTATTCACGCCATCCCACAGGAATATATTCTGGATAACTTTCAGGAAGGGGTCCGCAATCCAGTGGGTATGTCGGCTGTGCGATTAGAATTGCATGCATTATTAATCACCGCCGCTACATCGGCGGCATCCAATATTGAAAAATGTATCAGTCGTTGTGGCTTGCAGGTTGATGGTTTGGTGTTGTCATCGTTGGCATCATCACACGCGGTGCTAACCCACGATGAGAAAGAGTCCGGCGTGGTGTTAGTAGATATGGGTGCCGGCACAACAGATATTGCGGTGTATGCCGGCGGCTATATTCGGCATACTGCGTCACTGGCAATCGGTGGCGATCAAGTTACCAATGATATTGCACATATCCTGCGTACGCCTACACCAGAAGCTGAAGAATTGAAAATTCGCTATGCCTGTGCGCTCGCGCAACTCACTCGCGCAGATGAATCCATTCAAGTGCAGGGCGTGGGTGGGCGAGCACCACGTCGCTTAGCTAGGCAGTCCTTAGCGGAAGCTGTGCAAAGTCGCTACGAAGAAATTTTCGAAATGGTGCATGCCGAATTACGCCGCTCAGGATTTGAAGAGTTTGTACGCGCTGGCATGGTATTGACGGGTGGTGCAGCACGTATGGAAGGTGTTTTAGAACTCGCCGAAGAAATGTTGCATATGCCTGTGCGTGAAGGTATTCCGCATCATATCCAAGGTTTGGGTGAAGTGGTAGGTAATCCAACATTTGC
>JAYTOD010000076.1:0-2447 GCA_043747995.1 Arenimonas sp. | reverse complement strand
CATCGACATGTCTTATATCAGTTTGCTAACTACCTTATTCCTGCGCGCTATCAAAATGATTATTGCGCCCTTGGTGTTTTCCACCTTAGTTATTGGTATTGCACAAATGGGCAATTCGGGTGGCGTGGGGCGCGTTGGCTTAAAAGCCTTAGGCTGGTTTATTAGTGCCTCGTTGCTGTCGTTATTGCTGGGTTTAGCATTTGCCAATGCGCTTAAACCTGGCGAAGGCGCAGGCTTAACGCCGCCAAATGCCGAACAGATTGCAGCAAGCAAAGACAAGCTAGATGGGTTTCAAACCGGTGTACACGATTCCGGTTTTGTGGCTTTTGTTACTAATCAGCTGGTACCAACGTCCATCATCAATGCCGCTGGTGGAAATGAGAAAGGTGAAAATCGCTTACTGCAAATTGTGGTTTTTTCATTATTCTTTGGCGTTGGTTTGGCTGCGCTTGGTAAAAAAGGCCAGGCATTGCAAGATGTTATCGAGCAGATTTCACATGTGATGATTAACATTACCGGTTATGTGATGCTGTTTGCGCCATTTGCAGTTTTTGCCGCCATGGCAACGGCGGTTGCCAATCAAGGCTTGGGGATTCTAGCAACATACTTTAAATTTATCGTCTGTTTTTATATCGCCTTAGTCACGCTTTGGCTGCTATTGGTAGCGGTAGGCTATTTTTTCCTCGGCAAGCGTATATTCGCACTGTTGCGTGAGATTAAGGAAGCCTTTTTCTTATCTTTTGCCACAGCATCCTCAGAAGCGGCATACCCTAAAATTCTTGATGCGCTCGATCGCTTCGGGGTTAATCGGAAAATTTCCAGCTTTGTGATGCCGCTCGGTTATTCGTTCAATCTAGATGGCTCAATGATGTACTGCACCTTTGCTGCTATCTTTATCGCACAGGTGTACGGCATTGATATGCCTGTCGGCACCCAAATCGCCATGCTGCTCACCTTAATGGTTACATCGAAAGGTATGGCCGGTATTCCATCAGCATCATTGGTGGTGATTGCTGGCACGCTGGCGCAGTTTGGTTTGCCAGTGGAAGGTATGGTGCTCATTCTGGGCATTGATCGCTTCCTTGATATGGGCCGTTCAGCCACCAATGCAGTAGGCAATTCGGTTGCCTCGGCGGTCATTGCTAAATGGGAAGGCGAATTGCTGAGCGAGGAAGATGCGAAAATCAGAGGTGATAAGGTCGACTAAATTCATGCACAGCATCAACCAACACCTTAACGTGGTCTGGGTCCATATCGGGTGACATACCATGGCCAAGGTTGAACACATGCCCAGAGCCTTTGCCATAGCTGGCTAAACAGCGGTTAACTTCAGCGCGAATAGTTTCCGGCTGTGCATACAACGTAACTGGATCAAGATTGCCCTGCAGCGCTACTTTGCCTTGAGTACGGCGGCGCGCGTCTTCCAGCGATACCAGCCAATCCACGCCAATGCCTTCAGCGCCAATTGCGGCCAACTCTTCCAGATACGGCGCGTTGCCTTTGCCGAATAAGATTAGTGGTGTTTTTGCATCGCCTTCGCCGCGCTTAAATTCCTGTGCGATTCGGTTTAAATAGCGCAATGAAAATTCGCGGTAGGTGTGTGGTGCCAGAACGCCGCCCCAGGTGTCGAACACCATTAGCGCCTGTGCGCCAGCTTGGCGTTGCGCGCTTAAATAGGCAATCACGGAATCGGTAACAACTTCCAGCAATTGGTGCATTAATTTGGGCTCGTTCAATGCCAAGGATTTCACTCGTGCGAAATTATCCGAACCGCCACCTTCCACCATATAGCAGGCTAATGTCCATGGGCTACCGGAAAATCCGATTAAAGGTACGCTGCCATGCAGTTCTTTGCGAATCAAGCTAATGGCATCCATCACATAGCGTAATTCTTTGCCCATATCTGGCACCGCTAAACGCGCAATATCGGCAGCGGTGCGCACTGGTTTGGCAAAGCGTGGGCCTTCGCCTTCAGCGAAGCTTAGGCCTAAACCCATGGCATCTGGGATAGTTAAAATATCTGAGAATAAAATCGCGGCATCCAAATCAAAACGCGCAAGCGGCTGCAAGGTCACTTCGCAGGCCAGTTCAGGATTGGTGGCAAGTCCCATAAAGCTGCCGGCTTTGGCACGGCTAGCGCGGTATTCTGGCAAGTAGCGGCCAGCTTGGCGCATTAGCCAAACCGGCGTGGCGTCCACTTTCTTGCCGGCAATGGTATCTAAAAACCGTGTATTCATAATTTTGGCTCGGTAATGCCTTGCACAAACATCACTTGAAAACCTTTTTTAATATGCGCGGCACGTGCTTTTTCAAAGGCATCGTAAGCAGGCTCGGTCTCAAGGAATTGTTCGCGCTTAAGCTGGCTTTTACCGCCAATAAGCCCAGATTCACGCAGCAATAGCCAGCCACCCAACAGATCTTGCTGTAGGCTAATGCTGACATAGCGT
>JAYTOD010000075.1:0-9101 GCA_043747995.1 Arenimonas sp. | reverse complement strand
GTGAAGGTCCATGAACTGGTTTGCCAAGCCGCATCATGGCCAAAGTTAAGCTATTTGGAATCTCATGCGCATGGGTTATTTCACTGGCATCTAGAACAGACAAATCTTTACTGTCGACAAAATAAATGAAGCGCATGGATTCAATGCTTTTATCGAAACGAACAATAAAGAAATTTTCGGCATACATCAAGCTACTAACTATTTGATGTATTTCATACAGAACATCATGTGTTTCTTTATCTGAGTTAGACAAGTCGCTAATTGCAAATAATGCGCGTTGTAAACGTTCAGCATTTGCTAGGCGAGCAACATTAAGGCGTAAGCGTTCTTTTTGCAAAATGGACGGACAACGTAGCGTAAGTTTATTTTGTGATGTTTGCCATTCGCGTTTTAGCCGCGGGTCTGATTTCGCTGTAGCGAATTCGATATAAAGCCAAGCATGTAAATTATCTTTAGCAGTCAGTAATTCTGCTGCATGCATTTGCCCATCAAATTTTTTCGGAGTGTATTCGCCATGTAACTGCACGTGCTCGAAAAACTGCGCTTGTTTTGCCGTGAGTGTCGATGAGGGTATGTAGTTGGCTGCTTCTAGCTCTTGCTCTGCAATTTGCCATATTAATTTTACGTTGCTGGCACCTAATTGTTCAAAATGTCGGGCAGCGGCACTGGCCAAGGCAGGCATATCTGGAGCGCAAAGCAATGCATCTTCGAAACTGCTTGGTTCGTCCAGTATGAGACTTGTATTTTGCATAGTTGTACGTTGCCACAATGGCGTGATTACGTCCAGTGTCGAGCCATAATTGCCTATAGGTTAATAAATTGTAGTTCATAGTTGGGGCATTCGGTGCTCACGGAATATGCGCTATGATTATGGCACTACATAAGCGTAATCAATACGCTATTGCCTACTTGACTTGAGAAGGAGTATTTATGAATAGGCGTAATTTTATAGCTGTATCTGGTATTGGTTTTGGTGGCTTGCTAGTGCCCGGTTTCGCTAACGCCGTTGCTGCTGAAGTGTTGCTGAGCAAAATGGATGTGGCTAGCAAAAAAGCGATGGCAAATTTAGCCCTTAATGCGGCTACCAGCGCCGGCGCCAGTTATTGTGATGTGCGCATCGGCCGCTACCTACGGCAATCCATCCTTACTCGCGAAAGTAAAGTACAGAGTATCGCGAATACCGAATCAACCGGCATTGGTATCCGTGTTATCGCCAAAGGTACTTGGGGTTTTTCGGCAAGTAGCGATTTAAGCAACGCCGGTATTGTCAATGCCGCACGGCAGGCGGTTGCCATCGCAAAAGCCAATGCTATAGCGCAGACCGAGCCAGTCCGCCTTGCGCCAGTCAAGGGCGTTGGCGATGTGTATTGGGTAACCCCGATTAGCAAGAATGCCATGCAAGTGCCGGTTAAGGAAAAGGCCGATCTGCTATTGTCAGCAAATGCAGCGGCCATTGCCGCAGGCGCTAATTTCGTCAATTCACAATTGTTTATGGTCAATGAGCAGAAATATTTCGCGTCTAGTGACGGCTCGTATATCGACCAAGACGTGCACCGCATTTGGCCAAATTTCACCGTCACCGCCATCGACAAGGCCAGCGGCAAGTTCCGCACCCGTAACGCGTTCTCCTCGCCAGTGGGCATGGGTTACGAATTCCTTGATGGTGAAAGCTCCATTGCACTGCCGAATGGACTCAAGGCATATGAAGACCGCTACGATATTGTTGAAGATGCCGCACAAGCCGCCCGTCATGCTGTGGAGAAGCTGAAAGCACCATCAGTCAAACCTGGCAAATACGACCTAGTACTTGACCCATCTAATCTATTCCTAACCATCCACGAAAACGTTGGCCACCCGCTCGAGCTTGACCGCGTGCTGGGCTATGAAGCGAACTTTGCCGGCACCAGCTTCGCCACACTAGATAAGCTCAAAGATAAATTCAAATACGGCAGCGATATCGTCACTCTGTACGCCGATAAAACCACACCGGGCACACTCGGCGCTGTTGGTTACGACGATGAAGGTGTGAAGACTAAGCGTTGGGACCTGATTAAAGATGGCGTGCTGGTCAATTACCAGGCCATCCGCGACCAAGCGCATATTATCGGAGAGACTGAATCGCATGGTTGCTGCTACGCCGATTCGTGGTCGAGTGTGCAGTTCCAGCGCATGGCCAATGTCTCGTTAGCGCCGGGCAAAAAACCGCTGAGTGTAGCCGATATGATTAAAGACGTTGAAAAAGGCATTTACATCCTAGGGCGCGGCTCGTACTCCATCGACCAACAACGCTATAACGCCCAGTTTGGCGGCCAGCTGTTTTACGAAATTGAGAACGGCAAAATCAAAGGCATGGTTGAAGACGTGGCATACCAGATACGTACCCCGGAATTTTGGAACGCCTGTACGGCAATCTGTGATGAAAGCGATTTCCGCCATGGTGGCTCTTTCTTCGATGGCAAAGGCCAGCCCGGCCAAGTCTCGGCGGTATCGCATGGCGCCAGTACCACCCGTTTCAATGGCATCAATATCATCAACACCGCACGATCTTTGGGGTAGTGTAGGAAGAACAGTATCAATTCAGCGCTCTGCATGACTTATGGGCTATGCACAGATTGGAGTGGATTCCGTTATGATGGATTTCCAGAGCTGCCGTTTACTACCGATTGGCTAGTGAAAGGTGGCGTTTAATCGTTCACTGAGGAGTTTGTGATGGATAGACGTGATTTCTTAGCAGCATCAGGCATTGGCCTGAGCGGCTTGATGATACCCGGTTTCGGCAATGCGGTTGCTGCTGAAGTATTACTCACTAAAATGGATTCGGCGCGCAAAAAAGTACTGGCTGATATTGCACTGAATGCCGCTACTTCTTTAGGCGCGAGCTATTGTGATGTGCGTATTGGCCGTTACTTGCGTCAATTCGTCATCACCCGTGAAGACAAGGTTGAAAATGTTGTGAATACCGAATCGGTGGGCGCCGGTGTACGGGTTATTGCTAACGGTACCTGGGGCTTTGCAGCCACCAGTGATTTAAGCAATGCCGGTATTGCTAAAGCCGCGCAACAAGCTGTGGCTATTGCCAAAGCGAACTCTATTAACCAAACCAAGCCCGTGCAATTGGCGCCGGTAAAAGGCGCTGGTACGGTATCGTGGGCTACTCCAATCAAGAAAAACGCGATGGAAGTTCCGATTAAAGATAAAGCCGATTTATTGCTGAGCGTAAACGCTGCCGCTCTAGCCGCTGGCGCCAGTTTTGTGAACTCGTTGTTGTTCTTAGTTAATGAGCAGAAATATTTTGCCTCCACGGATGGTTCATACATTGATCAAGATGTGCACCGTATTTGGCCAACATTCAACGTAACCGCCATCGACAAAGCCAGTGGCAAGTTCCGCAGTCGTGATAGTTTGTCCTCGCCGATGGGCATGGGCTATGAATACTTAGAAGGCGACCGTAAAATCCAATTGCCAAATGGTTTGATGGGCTATAACGATTCCTACAATATGCTTGAAGATGCTAAAGAAGCGGCTAAGCAAGCAGTGCAAAAACTAAAAGCACCATCGGTTAAGCCAGGCAAATACGATTTGGTACTTGACCCATCACATCTTTGGCTAACCATTCATGAAAACGTTGGTCATCCGCTTGAGCTCGACCGCGTATTGGGCTATGAAGCGAACTTTGCCGGCACCAGTTTCGCCACACTCGATAAGCTGAAAGATAAATTCCAATACGGCAGTGATAAAGTCACCCTGTTTGCCGACAAAGTGCAGCCAAACACACTTGGTAATGTAGCTTACGACGATGAAGGCGTGAAAACCAAGCGTTGGGATTTAGTCAAAGATGGCACCCTGGTGAATTACCAGGCGATACGCGATCAGGCGTACATCATCGGCGAGACAGAATCGCATGGTTGCTGTTACGCCGATTCGTGGTCGAGTGTGCAGTTCCAGCGCATGGCCAATGTATCGCTAGCACCGGGTAAAAAACCGCTTAGTGTAGCCGATATGATTAAAGATGTTGAGAAAGGCATCTATATTATTGGCGATGGTTCATTCTCAATTGACCAACAACGCTACAATGCGCAATTCGGTGGCCAGCTGTTCTATGAAATTGAAAATGGCAAAATCAAAGGCATGGTTGAAGATGTGGCTTATCAAATCCGTACACCAGAGTTTTGGGCCGCCTGTACCGCAATTTGTGATGAACGCGACTACCGATTCGGTGGCTCGTTCTTCGACGGCAAAGGCCAGCCAAGTCAGTCATCGGCGGTTTCACACGGCTCGAGCACGACCCGCTTCAATGGCATGAATGTCATCAGCACAGCCCGTTCATTGGGTTAATCGACGAATCTTAAGGAGCAAATCATGAGTATGTACACAGAACAAGAAGCCAAAGCCATTCTCGATAAAGTGTTGAAGTTAAGTAAAGCCGATGAATGCATTGCAAGCTTGGGCGGTGGGGTAAATGGCAATGTGCGTTTCGCCTTAAATAATATCTCCACCAGCGGTATCGTCAGTGATGCAGAATTAGCAGTGCAAGTTGCTTTCGGCAAACGTGTTGGCGTAGCTACCATTAATTCCTTCGATGACGAATCATTACAGAATGTGGTGCGTCGTGCTGAAGATCTAGCGCGCTTGGCACCAGAAAATGATGAATTCATGCCAGCTATTGGTAAGCAAACCTATACAGCGAGCAATACCTTTTCTTCATCAACGGCAGATATCAGCCCGGAATACCGTGCGCAAGTAGCGGCGCGTTCGATCAATCCTTGTAAAGCAGCTAATTTGGTGGCGGCTGGATTTATGAGCGATGGTCAAGGGTTTCAGGCTTTTGCTAACAGCAACGGAAACTTTGGTTACCAACGCACTACCGATGTCAATTACACCTGCACGGTGCGCACCGAAGACGGCCGCGGTTCTGGCTGGGTGGCGCGTAACGTTGAAGACGTCAATCAGTTTGACGCTGACGATGCGATTAAAGTGGCTATTTCAAAAGCGAAAGGTTCTGTCGACGCCAAAGCCTTAGAGCCTGGCAAATACACGGTGATTTTAGAACCCGCTGCATCGGCCGGCTTAATTTCATTTATGTTGAATGGCTTTGATGCCAGGCAAGCCGATGAAGGCCGCAGTTTCTTATCTAAAAAAGGTGGCGGCAATCGTTTTGGCGAGCAAGTATTCGATTCCCGCGTTAGCGTTCACTCCGATCCATGGGATGTTGATGCGCCGGTGTTGCCGTGGGATGGCGAAGGCCTGCCGCGCGAGAAAATGTCGATTATCGATAAAGGCAAAGTATCATACCTTGAGTACTCGCGTTATTGGGCTAAGCAAAAGGGTAAAACAGCCAAAGGTTCACCCGGCAATATCCTGATGGCAGGCGGCACCAAATCAACTATGGATTTAGTGAAAGGCACGCAAAAAGGTATTTTGGTCACTCGCACGTGGTATATCCGCATGGTTGACCCACAAACCGTGTTGCTGACCGGATTAACCCGTGATGGCACCTTCTATATTGAAAACGGTGAAATCAAATATCCGATTAAAAACTTCCGCTTCAATGAATCGCCGGTCATTATGTTGAATAATATTGATGAATTGGGTAAGCCAGTGCGTATTGCTGGCGATGAAAGCAATTTCTCAATGATGATACCGCCAATGCGCTTGCGGGACTTCACCTTCTCGTCATTGTCGGATGCGGTTTGATAAGCCTATAGGAGCGGCCTTGGCCGCAAAACATTAATGAATCGTTCCAACTTTCTGCGGCTGATATTTGGCAGTGCGGCGCTTGCTGCATTGCCACGTTTAGCGCAATCAGCTGCCTCAGAATACGATTTCTGGTTCACGCGGCTGATGTATGATTCTGGCGATTGGGATGTTGACCAACGCATGCCATCGAATATAATTACCTCGCTAATTGACTACACCAGCCTACGCGTTGATCCGAAAGAACACATCATTGCGTTGGCTGATCCGAAAATGCGTACCGCGCCGTTTTGCTATCTGGCCGGGCATAAGCTGGTTGAATTTAATGCCGCTGAACGGAAAAATTTCGAAGCCTATGTGCGCAGTGGTGGTTTTGTTTTTGTTGATGACTGCAATCATGATATCGACGGCTTGTTCGCCAAATCGTTCGAAGCGCAAATGGCATCAATCTTCGGTGCCAAGGCGCTGAATAAATTATCCAATAAACATCCACTTTACAGCAGTTTCTTTACATTCACCGAGCCGCCCACCACGGGTTTTGAGCTCAATGGTTGGGGCGATGATATCGTCCATGATTACCTGAAAGGTATCGAAATTAACGGCCGTTTGGCGGTGCTATACAGTAATAAAGATTATGGTTGTGAATGGGATTACGACTGGCGCAATAAAAAATGGCTAGCCGAAGACAATACCAAGTTCGCCGTCAATATAGTGATGTATGCGCTCAATTCATAATGTTTCACCGCCACCATAAAATACGATCTAGGAAACGATTCAGATGAATAACAACGAAGCAGAAATTCAAGCCACGCTCAAGCAGCTCGGACAACTGCGCAACGCCATTGGGCAAGCCATTGTTGGTCAACAACAAGTAGTGGAGCAATTATTAATTGGCCTGCTTTCTGGCGGCCATTGTTTGCTAGAAGGCGTGCCGGGCTTGGGAAAAACCTTGTTAGTACGCTCGCTTGGGCAGGCTTTGCATTTGGATTTTCGGCGTATTCAATTCACTCCCGATTTAATGCCAAGCGATATTTTAGGCACGGAAATTTTGGAAGAAGATCACGGCACTGGCAAGCGCCATTTCAAATTCCAGAAAGGCCCGGTGTTCACCAATTTGTTGTTGGCCGATGAATTAAACCGTACGCCGCCGAAAACCCAAGCTGCGTTGTTGGAAGCGATGCAAGAACATACCGTGAGTTATGCCGGTGTGACGCATACTTTGCCTGAGCCATTTTTTGTATTGGCCACGCAAAACCCGCTGGAGCAAGCTGGCACATACCCATTGCCTGAAGCCCAGCTCGATCGCTTTTTATTGCACATCCGGGTGGATTATCCAAGCGAAGCCGAAGAGCGCGCTATTTTGCAGCAAACCACCGGTTCGAGTAGCGCTGAAGTGCCGCGCGTAATGGATGGTGAGTCGATTCGCGCTTTGCAGAAATTGGTGCGCGAGGTGCATATGAGCGAGGATGTATTGAACTGGATTAACCGTTTAGTGCGCGCCAGTAGGCCGCAAGAACAGGCCTCGAAAGACATCCAAAATTGGGTTAAATGGGGTGCTGGTCCGCGTGCTGGGCAAGCTTTGGTATTGGCATCCAAAGCACGCGCACTGATTCATGGCCGTTTTGCAGCCACTAAAGAAGATATCGAGGCTTTGGCTGCGCCGGTATTGCGGCATCGCTTATTACTGACGTTTGTGGCGGAAGCCGAGCAAATCAGCGCCGATGATGTGGTGGCAAGTTTGCTGAAATCTGTCGCGTTTCCGGGCTAAATATACCCCATGCGCAACACTGATCTGATTCCTGTTGATGTGCGCGCACGCCTAAAAGATTTGCGCCTGTATTCGCAGCGTATATCGGGTGCACAAGGCATTGGCCAGCATCAAAGCCGCTCGCGTGGTGCAGGTTTGGAATTTGCCCAATATCGTGCCTACGAACCTGGCGACGAGCCTCGGCAAATTGATTGGAAATTGTATGCGCGTTCCGATAAATTTTTTGTACGCGAAGCCGAGCGTGATTCATCGATGATTATTTGGTTGTTGATTGATGCAACTGCTTCGATGGCGCAATGTGACGCTAAACGTCCTGAGTGGAGCCGATTGCAAGCAGCCAAAGCGCAGGCGGCCTGTGTGTTTGAATTAGCCTTGCGGCAAGGCGATCATTTCGGGCTTATTGCTGTTAACGATTCAGGCTTAACAGTAACCAATACTGGCAATGGCACAAGGCATCGCGATGCCTGCTTGCTCGCGCTTAGTAAAGTTCATGCACAAGGCGCGTGGCCAGAGGAAGCCAAGTGCCGGCCGATTTGGGAGCGCATTAGTGCACAGTCGTTAGTGTTGCTGTTAAGCGACGATTTTGATGAAGGTTGCATCGCATTGGCGGAACGATTAGCCGCAGCGCGCCGTGAAATTTTGAATATCCAAATTCTAACTGCTGAAGAACGCGATTTTCCATTTCAAGGTGGGCACCGCTTTGTTGATCTGGAAACAAAGCAAGAATTGTTGTCGGATGCGTTAGGTTCGCGCACGGCATTTATTACTGAGTTTGCCGCAGCGCGGGGCGTTTTAGCTGCTCGTTTGGCAGCAAGCGGCATAAAACAGATTGAATACACTCTTGATCAGCCTTTAGACGCGCCGCTACGGCGCTTATTTATGAAAGGTAAAGCGCGTTTTCAGGAGAGCGTGTGAACCTGTCGTTTTTATTGCCTTCGGCATTGTTGGCATTGGCAGCGATTGCGTTGCCTTTGCTTATTCATTTAAGCCGGCGTGCTGAACAAAAACGCACCGAGTTCGCGGCCTTGCGCTGGCTGCGTGCAAATCTACGTCCACGTCGGAAATTGTTGTTGCAAGAGCGCGTGCTACTAGCACTGCGCGTACTAATGCTGATTGCGTTAGCGTTGTTTTTAGCACAGCCTGTTTTGCTGAAGCAGATGAAGGACGAGCATTGGGTGTTGGTTGTGCCAGGTGCTGAATTTAAGGCAGAGAAAAATTTTTCTGATGCAAAAAACCTGCACTGGCATTGGCTGGCACCGAGGTTTCCGGAGCTGGAAAAGCCGCCATCTGTCAGCACAGTGCCGCTTAGTAGCTTGCTGCGCGAACTGGATGCATCACTGCCAGCAAAAACGCGCGTAACTGTGTTGGTGCCGAATCAATTATCTGGCTTAGATGCAGAGCGCATGCAGTTAAGCCGCACAGTGGATTGGCGGGTAGTACCAGGAAAAATGCTAAAACGGGTAAGCACTGAAAAAGAAATGCCAATTAAATTAGCAGTTCGTTACGATGCAGCGCATGCCGCTGGTGTGCACTATTTTAGTGCAAGCGTTGTAGCTTGGCAGCACAACCGCCCTGAAACGCAGCGAGAAAAGCTAGATAGCGCTGACAGTAGTAGTGCATTGCCGAAACAAGGCGTGGT
>JAYTOD010000074.1:0-2790 GCA_043747995.1 Arenimonas sp. | reverse complement strand
CGGGAAATGTGGATGATCAACAAAGCGTCGTGATTTTTTATGATGAATGATGGCTTGTAACCCAGCCTAGTTATTTCCCGAAAGCGGCCCCATGAATTGCCGGTAATATTTCAGTTCATTGACCGATTCAACAATGTCCGACAAGGCCGTGTGTGTGCCCTGCTTAGTAAAGCCGTTAAGCAAGGGTGTGTTCCAACGTCGGCAAAGTTCTTTGAGAGTTGAAACATCGACATTTCGATAGTGAAAATAATTTTCCAAGCGTGGCATCAGGCGTGCCAGAAAGCGACGGTCTTGGCAAACCGAATTGCCACACATCGGTGATTGCTTAGCATTCACCCACTCCGACAAAAATGCCAACATATGCGCTTCGGCTTGTGCATTATTCAATGGGCTGTCAATAACGCGCTGCCACAATCCCGATTTTGTATGCGTGTTACGGTTCCACTCGTCCATGGCCTGAAGCGTTTCTATAGGCTGACGAATCGCGAATTCAGGGCTTTGCGCCAGTATATTGAGCTGAGCATCGGTGATTACAACTGCAATTTCAATTAACTGATCTTTTTCTGGGGATAAACCCGTCATCTCGCAGTCAATCCAGATTAAGCGTTGGCTTTTATCATGTTCTGTCATAAAAACTCCTTAAACAATGCTTATACTGTAACAAATCCAAGCCCAATTTTACGATGACTCCAGATAATCATTATTCCGTACTAAGTGCAATGCTTGCTCCCGCATTGCTAATGGCCGCAACAGGCACATTACTGACCTCAGCCAATAATCGATTAGCTCGTGTTATCGATCGTTTGCGTGCATTAGTTTTTCAATGGCAAAATAGCGAATCTCGACATGATGCACTCAAGCTTCAGATTCGGCGGCATCGCACTCGTAGTTCATATATTTTACGTGCCTGTTTATTCTTATACGTTAGCTTAGGTGCATTTATTGGAACCAGCTTGGCTTTGGCTTTGGATGCGTTCAGTGATTATCGGTTGCCCGTTTTACCCACCATCATGGGCATTATAGGTGTGTTAAATATGCTGATGGCCTGTGTTTTTATGGGTATGGAAGTATGGCTCTCAGTGCGCAGCTTTGATGCCGAACTTGATCAAGACTTAAAATAATAAAGGCACTATGTGGCGTTGCGCTTTGCTTTGAAAAACGCGCTCAAACTGGCGCTAGCTTCCTCTTGCAGTACGCCAGCCTGCACATCAACACGATGGTTGTGTCTTGAGTCGGCGAGAAGATTGAACACTGAGCCGCAGGCACCGGTTTTTAGATCTGGCGCAGCAAATACCAAGCGCTTCACACGCGCATGTACTAAAGCCATGGCACACATCGCGCATGGCTCAAGCGTCACATAAAGAGTGGTATTGAGTAAGCGGTAATTGCCTAATGCACGCCCCGCTTCGCGTAAGGCTAATATTTCGGCATGTGCACATGGGTCTGAGTGGTTAATGGTGTGGTTATGCGCTTCGGCCAACACCTCACCCGAAGCACTAATCAATACGGCGCCCACTGGAACTTCGCCAATACGTTCAGCAAGCGTAGCTTGCGCCAAAGCCAGGCGCATGAATTGTTGATCTTGTAGGTTGAATATACTCATATTTAAAAGCTTGCCTCAGTTTGGGCTTAGTCATAGTTCAAAGTAACGAAAACCACCACTATTTGCTCCGGAATACATGACTAACAGGATAATTAAATAGGCATAGCCCAAACCTTGTGCGCAGTCTATTATCCAAGCACGATGCCTATTCCAAAATGCATTCATGGCAGAACTCCAAATAATATTCGCCAGCGATCCATAGTGTTATGGATTGAATCTAATCCAGTTAATGTGAAGCTAAACAAAACGAAGTGTTGGGTAAGTATCAGTGCCACATATGACCAGACAGTATTTTCAGACAATGACTTTGCTATTTCAGTACGTTGCCAACGCTGGCATATTCCAATTCCGGCGCCATGCAGCAAACCCCACAATAGATATCGCCAAGAAATTTCATGCCAAAACCCAAGTATCAACATACTGGCCAGTGCAGCTAAGAATGGGATGCGGGTCAATGACAAAACTGGCGTGTAGACATAATCTTTACACCAAGACGACAGGGAAATATGCCACCTTTGCCAGAAATCCAGAATATTCCTTGCTAAGAATGGAAAATTAAAATTTTCCATTATTCGAAACCCTAACAATAAGGCAAATCCAATAGCAATATCAGAATAGCCTGCAAAACGAAAATATAAAAGTAGGCCATAGCGCAAGGTATCTAAATAATGAAAAAGCCAACTTTCATTATTTAAAGAAGTTAATACAGCAGCAAATTTTACACCAACCAGATGATTCCCTAGCAAAATTACTTTGACGTAACCAAAAAGAATGCGCCGCAGTCCTTGACTGAAAAGCTCAGAATCCCATCTCCTACGAGCGCTATCCCTTTTAAAAGTCTCAAACCGGTGTATTGGGCCTACTTGCAGTGTCGGTAGAAACCAGAACCATTTAATCAATTCTTTCCAACTTGCAGCAGTAATTCGCTTGTTATAACAATCCATCAAAAAATGCACTGCTCGAAGTATATAGAAGGCAAATCCAAGCAGTAATGCGCTGTCGTGACCGTCATCAAAATCGCTAATTGTCCGGTACGTTAGTAGGCATATTAAACATATTAAGACAGCGCTAGCAACAGCAAGTGTTGAGCTGCGCAAATTGATTGTTACATATCCAATTAAACATGTAATTGCCAGCATGACTAACAGTGAATTAAATGCGTACACAAACAAAAATACAAATGTACA
>JAYTOD010000073.1:0-6856 GCA_043747995.1 Arenimonas sp. | reverse complement strand
TCAACGCATAGCAGCGGTTTTGATTTACCGAAATCAATGCAAGATTCGCTGGAATTTCTTGAAAGCTCGAAAGCGCTTGGTGAAATTTTGGGTGAGCGTTTTTGCAAGGCCTATGTGTGCATCAAGCGCAAAGAATACGAAACATTTTTCCGTGTCATCAGCTCGTGGGAACGTGAATTCCTGCTGCTCAATGTATAAGTGAACACCATGACCAATTCCTATCAACATTTGCAACAACTCGATGCCGCACATCATATTCACCCGTTCAACGACAACGCTGAGCTAGCAAAAAAGGGCACGCGCATCTTAACCAAAGGCGAAGGCTGCTATGTATGGGATGCTGAAGGCAATAAAATGCTGGATGCGTTTGCCGGCTTATGGTGTGTCAATATCGGCTATGGTCGGAAATCGATGGGTGCAGTTGCTGCCAAGCAGATGGAGCAATTGGCTTACTACAACACCTTCTTTCAATGCACCACCGAACCAGCGATTCACTTAGCCGCCAAATTGGCTGAGCTGTCGCCGGCCGATTTAAATCATGTGTTTTTTTCGAACTCGGGCTCGGAAGGCAACGATACCGTGCTGCGTATGGTACGGCATTTTTGGGCGGTGCAAGATCAGCCAACTAAGAACATTGTGATTGGCCGCTATAACGGCTACCACGGCTCAACTGTAGCAGGCGCTAGCTTGGGTGGCATGAAAGGCATGCATGCACAAGGCGGCCTGCCCATTCCCGATATTCATCATATTGAACCGCCATTCTTTTTTGCCGATGGTGGCGAGTATTCGGAAGATGAATATGGCTTAGTTGCGGCGCGGCGCTTAGAAGAAAAAATTCTTGAACTTGGCCCCGAGCGGGTAGCGGCGTTTATTGGTGAGCCGATTATGGGCGCGATTGGTGTGTATATTCCGCCAAGAACCTATTGGCCTGAAGTGGAACGCATTTGCCGCAAATACGATATTTTGCTATGCGCCGATGAAGTGATCTGTGGCTATGGCCGAACCGGTGAATGGTTTGGCGCACAGTATTTCGGCTTCACGCCCGACATCATGACTACCGCCAAAGGCCTAACCTCTGGCTACATTCCAATGGGTGCGGTGTTGTTCAATAACCGTATCGCCAATGTGCTGCGTGATAAAGGCGGCGAGCTGGCGCATGGCTACACCTACTCCGGGCACCCCGTTTGTGCAGTGGTGGCTTTGGAGAACATTCGAATTTTGCAAGATGAGAAGATTGTTGAAACTTGCAAGAATGACACGGCTCCTTATTTAGCTGAACGCATGAAAATGCTTGGCGAGCATAAATTGGTTGGCGAGGCTCGTGGTGCCGGCATGCTAGGCGCGCTGGAATTAGTGCCAAATAAGGCTGAGCGTAAATTTTTTGCAGAACGTGGAAATGTGGGTAGTTTATGCCGTAATATTGCTTTGAAGAATGGTTTAATTCTTCGGGCAACCTACGATTCGATGCTTATATCGCCGCCGTTGGTTATTAGCCGTTCTGAAATTGATGAGTTGTTTGAAAAGGCATGGAAGTCGTTAAATGAAACTGCTGAGGCTTTGGCTTAAGCAGTGGTTGGGGGCTTGCCAGCAATGGCAGGAAATGTTTCATAAACTTTACATGAGAATCTATTTATGAAGTTGAAATTACTAGGCTTAGCAGTAAGCGCATTGATGCTTGCATCGTGCGGTAAGAAAGAAGGCGATAGCGCTTCAATTGCAGCTGCAGGTGAAGAAGAAAAAGTCCTTAACGTCTACAATTGGTCTGATTATATCGCGCCGGACACCTTGGCAAAGTTTGAAAAAGAAACCGGTATTAAAGTTACCTATGATGTATTCGATAGTAACGAAGTGCTCGAAACCAAATTAGTTACCGGCAATACTGGCTACGATGTGGTGGTGCCTTCCTTAACTTTTCTTTCCCGGCAAATTCTAGCCGGTGTGTTTATGCCGCTTGATAAATCTAAATTGCCTAATTTAGTTAATTTAGATCCTGAAATTCAAGCCAATATTGCCAAGCTTGATGCGGGCAATACCCATTCGGTGAATTACCTTTGGGGCACCACGGGTATTGGCTATAACGTGAAAAAAATTCAAGAGATTTTTGGTAAAGATTATGTGGTAAATAGTTACGACATGGTATTTAATCCTGCAAACTTGGCAAAGTTAAAGAGCTGTGGTGTTTATTTTCTTGATACACCCTCTGAAATCATTCCGCCAGTATTAAATTATTTGGGTGAACAACCCAACAGCTTTGATGAGGCAGTGATTGCCAAAGCGGAAGCGAGGCTGAAAGAATTGCGTCCTTCGATTACGCAATTCCATTCATCGGAATATATCAATGCGCTAGCTAATGGTGATGCATGTGTGGCTGTGGGCTGGTCAGGTGATATTTTCCAAGCAGCGGCGCGCGCCGAAGAAGCCAAGAATGGTGTGGAAATTGCCTATGTAATTCCAAAAGAAGGCACAGCCATGTGGTTTGACATGATGGCTATTCCTAAAGATGCAAAACATCCGGATAATGCACACAAATTTATTAACTTTATATTACGCCCAGAAATTGCAGCAGAAATTTCTAACTATGTTGCTTACGCCAGTGCTAATAAGGCTTCTCTACCATTAGTAGATAAAGAGTTGTTGGCTAATGCAGGCGTTTACCCAACACCTGAAGCGAAAGAAGGCTTATTTAATTTAGCCGTTTTACCCGCTTCGGTAGATCGTTTGTTTAACCGTATCTGGACCAGTTTAAAAACCGGCCAATAAAACCCTAGGGCAGGCCGAATGGCTTGCCCTTTTTTTGGGATAAACTGCAATGAATTCAGCTACGCAACCTATAGCACCATCAACTTCAAAACCTGAAAAAGTCAAAACTGAAAACTACGTTCGCATTGAAGGCATTCGCAAAGAATTCGAAGGCTTTGTGGCCGTTGATGATGTGAGTTTCAGCATCCGTAAAGGTGAAATCTTCGCCTTACTCGGTGCTTCTGGTTGTGGCAAATCCACTTTATTGCGAATGCTAGCTGGCTTTGAGCGCCCAACCAGAGGCTCGGTGATACTGGATGGTGAAGATATTGTTGGCTTGGCGCCCTTTGAGCGCCCGATAAACATGATGTTTCAATCGTATGCTCTGTTCCCGCACATGACGGTTGAGCAAAATGTGGCTTTTGGCCTAATTCAAGATGGCATGAGTAAAAATGACATTGCTGCGCGTGTTGATGAAATGCTTGGCTTAGTGCAAATGTCAAAGCTGGCTAAACGAAAACCACATCAGCTATCTGGTGGTCAGCAACAACGCGTGGCATTAGCGCGTTCATTGGCTAAAAGCCCAAAATTATTATTATTAGATGAACCGATGGGCGCATTGGATAAAAAGCTACGTTCGCAAATGCAAATTGAATTGGTCAATATTGTTGAACGTCTTGGCGTAACTTGCGTTATGGTTACCCATGACCAAGAAGAAGCGATGACTATGGCGCATCGCATTGCCGTAATGGATTCAGGAAAAATCTGCCAAATTGGTACGCCGGATGAAATTTACGAACAACCCAATTCACGTTACACCGCAGAGTTTATTGGATCTGTAAACCTATTTGATGGCAAAGTAGAAGAAGACGAAAAAGATTATGTGACTATTCGTACAGCAAGTTTGGATAGTCCAATTTATGTTGGGCATGGTATTACTGGTTATGATGGCATGAAAGTCGCATTCGCCATCCGTCCTGAAAAAGTGAATATATGCAAAGAAGAGCCAGAACAAAAATACAATAAAGCCCAAGGCGTGATTGAAGAAATTGCTTATTTTGGTTCGCATTCCGTTTATCATGTGCGCTTGCAAAATGGCACAAAAGTATTATGTAATTTTGTCAATATGAAGCGCTGGGCGTCTGATCGATTTACCTGGAATGATTCTGTTTGGATAAGTTGGGAAGAAAACTCTGGAGTGGTGTTAACCTCATGAGTAGCGGGCTTAAATCCATCAAGCGTAGATTGCCAGGCTCACGTTGGCTGGTTATAGCGGTGCCATATATTTGGTTGCTAGTTTTTTTTGCAATCCCACTGGCCATAGCTTTTAAAATTTCATTTTCACAGGCGGCCATTTCCATGCCGCCCTACACACCAGTTTTTAATTGGGTTGATGGTTCTCTTAGCCTTGATATAAATCCACAGAATTATTTGTATCTAATTAAAGATAGTTTGTATGTTAATGCCTATTTAAGCTCGATTAAAATTGCAATCATTTCTACTTTGCTATGTTTGCTGATTGGTTACCCGATGGCTTATGCAATAGCGCGAATGGATCCATCTACGCGTAATATTGTCATTATGATGGTTATTCTGCCTTCTTGGACATCGTTCTTGATTCGAATCTATGCCTGGATTGGTATATTAAAAAATAATGGCTTGATGAATAATTTTTTGATGTGGACAGGACTGATTGATCAACCACTAGCAATTATGCATACGCCAATTGCGGTTTATATTGGTATTGTGTATGCCTATCTACCATTTATGATTTTGCCACTGTATGCAAACTTGGTTAAATTAGATTTGCGTTTACTAGAAGCTGCTAGTGATTTAGGTGCAAAGCCATGGAAAGCATTTCTTAAAATTACTTTGCCATTATCCAAAGCGGGCATTATTGCTGGTTCGATGTTGGTAATGATTCCGGTAGTCGGTGAATTCGTCATTCCGGAGATGCTTGGTGGCCCAGACACATTAATGATTGGTCGGATTTTATGGCAAGAATTCTTTAATAACCGAGATTGGCCAGTGGCGTCTGCGGTGTCTATAGTCATGCTGCTTATTTTGCTAGTACCAATTATTATCTTCCATCGAGCGCAAGCGCGTGAATTGGAGTCGAAACTGGCATGAGTAAAGTTAATCGCTCTTTTAATCTCAGTATACTAATGTTGGTGATGGGCTTTATGTTTCTGTATATTCCTATCCTTAGCTTAATTGTGTATTCCTTTAATGAATCCAAGTTGGTCACTGTTTGGGCAGGGTTTTCAACCAAGTGGTATTTCGAATTATTTAAAGACCAACAAATGATTGATGCGGCTAAAGTGAGCCTCAAGCTAGCCTTCGCCACAGCATGTAGCGCCGTGGTCTTGGGAACCATGGCCGCTATGGTGATGACTCGCTTTAGAAATTTCAGAGGTAAAACGCTGTTCAGTGCCTTAATTACAGCGCCTTTGGTAATGCCCGAAGTGATTACCGGATTGTCGCTGTTGCTGCTGTTCGTATCGCTTGGCGAGTGGTTTGGCATCTTTCAACAGCGCGGCATTAGCACCATGTGGATTGCCCATGTGACATTCACAATGTCGTTTGTCACTATCATTATCTCATCGCGTTTGAGTGAATTAGATCGATCGCTGGAAGAGGCGGCCATGGATTTGGGCGCCAATAGATTGAAAGTGTTCTTTGTGATTACTTTGCCAATCATTGCACCTGCATTGCTATCTGGCTGGTTGATGGCGTTTACCTTATCTTTAGATGATTTGGTGATTTCGAGCTTCACTTCTGGGCCATCTTCAACCACTTTACCAATGAAAATATTCTCCTCAGTTCGCATGGGTGTTAGCCCAAAGATTAACGCTTTGGCATCGCTAATGATTTTAATGGTGACCTGTGCTGCAATAATTGCCTGGTGGTCCATGTGGCGCACTGAGAAACGCCGTCAACGCGATGTACAACTTGCCTTACAACTTAATTGATTAAATACCATGACTGTCGAAAACATAAATCCTTGGACTGGTGCGGTTAATTACCGTTACGACTACTTCACGCCTGTGCAGATTGAAGCAACGCTCGCTGCATCGGCAAATGCCTATCCAGTGTGGTCGGCGCTATCATTTGCCGAGCGTGCAAACTACATCAACAAGGTTGCAGCTTTATTGCGTGAACACCGCGAGCGAATTGCCAGTATCATGACTGCCGAAATGGGTAAGTTGCGCCGCGAAGCATTGGGTGAGATTGAAAAATCAGCTGGCGCTTGCGAGTTTTATGCCAAGCAAGCGCAAATTTATATGCATGATAAAGACGTTGCTACTGAAGCAACGCATAGTTTTGTTACCTATGAGCCAATTGGCTGCGTGTTTGCGGTGATGCCTTGGAATTTTCCGATATGGCAGGTATTTCGCTTTTTAGCGCCGGGTTTGATGGCCGGTAACGTGGCACTACTTAAACATGCAACCAACGTGCCGCAGTGCGCCGATATTATTGCTGAAATGATTCGCTTGGCAGGAATCCCGGATGGCGTTTTTGGTGTATTGCATATCAATAATAAAGATGCCGCGCAAATTATTGCTGACTCACGCGTGCATGCAATCACCTTAACTGGTAGCGAACGCGCGGGTAAATCGGTGGCTTCAAATGCCGGCAATAATCTAAAAAAATGCGTAATGGAATTAGGCGGCAGCGACCCATTTGTGGTGCTTGATGATGCCGATTTAAACAAAGCAATCCCAATTGCTGTTGCTTCGAGATTCGGCAACGGCGGGCAAACCTGCATTGCCGCCAAGCGCTTTATTCTTACTCCGGGAATTGCTAAAGAATTTGTATCACGTTTTGTCGAAGCGGCAAGCAAGCTTGTTGTTGGTGATCCTAGTAAAGATGAAACCAATCTTGCGCCCATGGTTCGCCCTGATGCGCGTGATGAAGTGCACAGACAAGTGCTGGCCAGTGTTGCTGCCGGTGCCACCTTGCTGATTGGTGGTGAAAAAGGCCCAGGTGTTTGCGATTATCCCGCCACAATTTTAGATAATGTGGTGCCGGGTGTGCCTGCTTATAGTGAAGAACTGTTCGGCCCAGTTGCCAGTATTATCTATGCCAGCGATGAGGCCGATGCGATTCGAATTGC